>NZ_JBPXRQ010000013.1:0-138422 GCF_051842895.1 Cytobacillus sp. Hm23 | reverse complement strand
TGGACATTTTAAGGATGAGGCTAATATTAAACCATGCACGACACTATACGAACTAAAACTTGAAATTAAGCAATATATGATTTATTACAATAAATACAGATATCAATGGAATTTAAAGAAGATGACCCCTGTTCAATACAGAGATCACCTTCTTAATGTAGCCTAGGCTTTTTTTAAAACTGTCCTTTACAAAGGGTACACTTTATACAGATGGGGCTCTTTCTTACTTAGCTTCTGTGTACTATTTCTAAACACGATGATATGCTTAAACTAGTTGATATCAGTAGCTGCACTGGGGGAGAATATCATTGGAAACTGTATTTATACTAAGCTATGGCTGTAGTTTGGATCATAGCAATATCGATTTTTTACTAAATGATCGATTAATGCCTTTTAAAAAATTTTATAATAACGTAAATAAAAATATCTCTAGCAATCCAGAGATAAAATTAATCTATGATGTTTTTGATGTACATAGTGAGAGACATACCGAAAATAAGTATTTTTTGGAGGAGTTTTATATAAGTAAAACTCAATTGGCTTCCTTTGAACACTCACTCATTAAATTAAAAGGAAATCATATTCGATGTAGACCTAATACAAGAGGACATATTTATACATATATCAACGGAAAAGAATATACTGGTCGTGTTTTCGTTACATCAGAGCACAAAAAACATTTAATATTCCTTGATGATGAATCTATGGATAATGCAGAACTTAGGCAAAAGCTGCACCTTTTACCTGAGCAATTGCAAAGCCTTGTTTTCTCAAACGATTTTGAGTATAAAGATATTGAATCTATATTTACAGAATGGATTCAAATTCTCATTGAGAGACTCATAAAATGATACTCAAAAAGCACCGACTGCAAGGTGCTTTTTTGAGTTAGTATTTAATCATTTGTCTGAGCAATTATCGTAGCTCAGACAGTTAATTATTTTCGTTTAGTCACTTAACTAAGGTGTAACCTCTGACTTACTTAAGCCAAAGCCGTAGTCAAATAAAATATACTCATCAAACTTGTCTCGATTGTCATAAGCATCTAAATGAGTTGGCCAGCTAATAGGGAGCTTACCGGTAAAGTCTTTATCACCAAACATTACATCTGCTACACCTGCACCTTCAGTCCCAGGGAGCCATGCAGCAACTAAGCCTGACCAATCATCCATTTGCTCTGTTACAATCATAGGTCTACCCGCTACAAGTATTACAATAATTGGGATATTAGGATCTTCTGTACGAATATTTTGTATCGTTTCTAGGTCAACTTGCTTTAAATTAAGGTCATTCGTGTCACCATCAGTTTCTGCGTAAGGCTCTTCACCAATAACGACAAGTGCCACATCATACCCAGCAGCACCCTTACCATTAACATCGTACGTAACAGTTTTATTAGGAGCTACTTCTTTTATCCCTTCAAGAATAGTTGTTCCCTCAGTAATATCACCAGATTTACCTTGCCAAGTGATCGTCCATCCCCCTGATTGGTTACCAATATCATCTGCATTTTTACCAGCTACAAATATTTTTTCCATATCAGGTAATTGATTAAAAATTGGTTGCCCATTTACTTCATCATTTTTCAGTAATACTAAAGATTCGCTCACAGCTTGACGTGCTAAAGATTGATGTTCTTCTGACCCGAACGAATCAGCAAGTGATTGATCAGTTTTAGGATTTTCAAATAAGCCCGCCTCAAATTTCACTCGTAAAATACGAGACACTGCATCATCAAGCCGTTCCATCGTAATTTCATTGTCATTAACTAATTGTAATGTTAATTTTAACGTCTCTCTCCAGTTCTCTGGCTGCATTAACATATCAACACCAGCATTAACAGAGACTTTGATTTGCTCTTTTAATCCAGAAACAGGATTTCCGTTGTGATCCAAAGTAATTTGTTGTATTCCATACCAATCAGAAATAACAAATCCATCAAAGCCTAATTCATCCTTTAAAAAGCCTGTTAATAATCGTTCATTAGCATGCATTTTTAATCCTTGTATGCTATGAAAGGATGCCATAACTGTTCTAACTCCAGCTTTTACTGCTTTTTCGTAAATTTCCTTATCCATTTCAATAATTTCTTCCTCAGTATATTGAGTTATATCACCTTGGTTTTTTCCACCATCTGTATAACCTTCACCGATAAAATGCTTTGCAGTCGCAACTACCTTTGAGGTTTGTTTTAAATCGCTAATGCTAGTCCCTTGAAATCCTTCAATATAAGCCACACCCATATCAGCAACTAAAGTGGTATCTTCACCAAAACCTTCATAGGACCTTCCCCAGCGAATATCTTGAACACTTGCTACAGTAGGTGCAAATGTCCAGTTAGGACCCGAAGATTTAATCTCTTTTGCTGTTGCTTTTCCTATTTCACGTATTAAATCAATATTTCTCGTTGAGCCTAAACCTACACTATGCGGAAATATTGTTGCACCCTTTACATTATTATGCCCATGAACTGCATCAACACCGTAAATAAGTGGTATACCTAATCTAGTTGCTAAAGCTCCTTCTTGATAAGAATCTACCATTTCTTCCCACAATTCCCTTGTGCTACTTTCTTCCACATTTAGTTCTGGGAAGGATCCACCACCATTCAATATTGAACCTAAATAGTAATCCTTTACATCATCTTTCGTTACAGACTTTTCTTCAGCTTGAATCAGCTGTCCAACTTTTTCTTCAACTGTCATTTTAGATAATAAGTCCTGGACACGATCTTCTATTAAAGCATCTGGATCTAAATACACTACTTTCTTTTGTGCGGGTTGATCTGTTTGTCCATCGTATTTTACAATTATAATTCCAACTACCGTAACTATAATAATCAAAAAAACAGAAATAATTAGCGGCTTTTTCTTCATAGCTTACCCTCCTAAAACCATTCTTCTATCCTCCTCAAAGAGTATAGAAATCCACTTTTTAATCATAATGAAAAAGTAAGCTGTACATAAGTAATGATATTTTGGAAAACGTTTTCTTTTTTTGGATGAAGTAGCCTTAAGATGAGTATAGTTATTCAATGATTGAAAAGGGAATACAATTATTTATTGTATTCCCTTCCTAATCATAATTACTTATGGCTATTTTCGTAAACTTTGTAGCTATTTTCATTAAAAATGGACAATTTGACGAGTTTTAGGAGTGCTCAATAATTATTTAAGTAGAAAAAATGCCACGAAAGCTATATGTTTACGTGCTTATTCCTTTGAACGAAAAGCAACAATCAGTGCGAAAACAGCCTTACTTATTGTTATTTTTTTCAGCTGCTTCGTCCAACTGCTCAACAAAATCTTCAGGACTAAGTTGATCAGAAAGTAATTGTTGATGTTGTTGCATAATTTCTTCTTTAAATTCTGGTGTTCCCTTATCTAATACTGGAGTTCCACTTGAAGTCTCAATGGAATTAAACAGCTCAATTAAATCATTTTGCAACTCTGTTTCATCCCCCGTTAAGTAACTGTCAAACTGTTGAGCTGGGATTGTTGCACCACTTTGCCATGAAGATTTCACCCAGTTTTCTTGTTTAAAGAAGTATTGCAAGAACTTCACTGCCTCTTCCTTATTCTTAGAATTATTTGAAATAGAGTAGCCACCACCAAACCAAGCAGCCACATCATTTACACTGCCTTTATCAGTGGAAGGATACGGCATAACTCCAACATTCTCTCTGAAGCTCTCTGAAAAATTCTCATCAGCTGCAAGCCCCATTTCCCAAGAACCCATGAAATACATTGCCGCTTGTTCTTGACCGAATAAATTACGTGCAGCACCATAATCAGATGTTAAAAATCCGTCTTGAAAACCACCTGCATCAGCCAAGGTTTTCATGAACTCAGCAGCCTTAATAAATTCTTCTGAAGTAAAGCTATCTTCACGACTTAAAGCTTTATCCATTTTTGAAAAGTCGCCTGTTTCACGTTGGAGTACATATTCAAACCAAATTGGTAGCGACCAACCGTCCATACCATTAATAGAAATTGGATTAACATTTTCTGCTCTTAATTTCCCAATAACATCTAAAAGCTCATTTTGTGTTTTAGGAATCTCTATATTATTTTCTGCAAAGATTTTTTTATTGTAATAGAGTACGAATAAATCTGCATTTTTAGGTAAGCCATACGTTTTACCACCTTTTGAGTAACCATCTAAAGAACCATTAACAAATCCATAATCTGCATAGTCTTCTTGATTTAATTCTAATAATAAGTCATTATCAATAAGTGGAGCTATAAATGATTCCTGTCCCCAAGTATGCATAATATCTGGTAGTTTGTTAGTTGAAGAGTAAATTTTAATCTTATTCTTATATTGTTCATCCTGTAAAGCTTCTACTTCAATTTTAATATTAGGGTTTTCTTCCATATAAGCATCTATAATTTCTTGCTCTACCTTACCAACTCCGACTGAACGATCTGGGTTTGCACTAAAGAAAGTAAGCGTGACTTTACCTTCATCATCGGCGCCTCCCTCATTATCACCTGTTGAGTTTTCTGTACCACATGCAGCAAGACTTAAAATAACAATAATACTTAACAACATTGTCAAAAGTACTTTCAATTTTCCCACGTTTATTCCCCCTTCACTAACATTTATCATAATGTAAAGGCTTTCATAGCGTAATGTATTATTTTTTAGATAATGTTTTCATTTTTACTATCCTTTTACAGCACCTGATGTAATCCCTTTTGTCATCTGTTTACTAAAGATTATATAAATGATAATAGACGGTACTGCTATCATCGTCATCACTGCAAACTGTGCCCCATAATTAGAAGAGTATTGACCAGTGAATTTTAATATTGAAAATGGTAACGTTTTTAATTCATCAGAAACGAGGAACGTATTTGCGATAATAAATTCATTCCACCAAGTAATGAAATTTAACACACTAATTGTTGCAATCGCTGGCTTTGTCATCGGTAACATAATTTTAAAAATGATACCAAACACACCAGCCCCATCCATAACTGCTGATTCTTCTACCTCTTTTGGAATTGTTTCTAGAAACCCTGTCATAATAAACATACTAATTGGTAGAGAAAATGCAATATACGGTAATATAAGTGTAAACATATTATCTAACATATTTAATTTATTAAATATAATAAAGTTTGGTAGCAAAGTCGCATGGATCGGAATAATCATGCCGAGAAGAATGATATTCATAACAGTAGTTTTATATTTCCACTTCATTCGTGTAAATGCATATGCAAGCATTAGAGACAAAATAGCAGAAACGACCACTGTGATCATAGTAATTAATAAACTATTAAAAAAATATCTCGGAACACTACCGTAAGTAAAAGCATCAATATAATTCTGCCATTCAAACGTTTCTGGCCATTTTAAAAATGCAGAACCGAAAAATTCACCACTTTTTAAAAATGAAAAGTTTATTAACCAAATTAATGGAAATATTTGTCCGAGTGCTAATATAATCATGAGAGTAAATAATAGCATCTTTTTTATCGAAAATCGCTTACTAGCACCTTTATCATTTAATAACAGTGTTTTGTTACTAGACACTGGTAATTTGGACTCCATTTTAATCCCTCCATAATTCCTGTTAGTATTCTCCCACTTCCTTCTTCAAGGTTTTGTTTAATACGACCGTTAAAATCAAACAGAAGATTACAAACAAGACAGATATTGCATTTCCATACCCATATAAAGAGGAGGAAAAAGCAGTATTATATAGATAATTTCCTAAAAATTCTGTACTATCCCCAGGTCCACCATTTGTCATTAGAAAAACCGTTTCCATTTGTTTCAAACTAGTTACAACAGCAATTACAATAGCTATTCTCATCACTGGTGATAATAGCGGAATAATAACTTTTGTATATAATTGAAAATTATTTGCTCCATCAAGCCTAGCTGCTTCAAAAACAGAGTTTGGGATCGACTGCAGCCCAGAATGGTATAATAATAGGGCATATCCAAATCCTTGCCACATAACGACAATGATAATTGACCAAATTGCAATGTCTGGATCACCTAACCAATTTTGTTTTAGAAATGACAGACCAACTGAATCTAAGACTTTGTTTAACAAACCATAGTTAGGATGAAGGATGCTTACCCATAATTTAGATGTCACAACAATAGATATGACAGCTGGAATAAAGAATATTGCCGAAAAGAACTTTTCCCACTTACCACAATGAGTTAAAAAAATTGCAATAAGAATAGCTATCGGATGTTGAATAAGTACTGTTGCTCCAGCTAATAACACAGCATTCCATAGCGATTTCCAGAAAACTGAATCATTAAATAATATTTCTTTAAAATTGTCTAAACCTATAAAACTGTAACTTCCAATTCCACTCCAATCTGTTGACCCATAATAGATACTCATTAAGACTGGTATTCCAATCATAAAAAGGAAAATAGATACCCCTGGAGCAACTAGAAGAAATATAGTCCATTTATTACTTAATACCTTATGCAGTTTCATCACCTCCAGTAAATCTTCTATTTCATCATAAAAAATTTCAAAATTAATGTTAATGCATCATATTTTAGATAGCGTTTTCATTTTTCATAATTTCTATCGTACTTATAAATTTAATGTCTATTTTCGTGATATGATAGGGTATACAAAATTGATTAAGGTGATGAGAATGATTCCATCTAAGCTGTTATTTTGGTATATAAACCTCCCAATACGACATAAATTACTCGTTTGGTTTGTACCATTAATTCTTACAACTGTAGCGATAACAGGCTTCATATCTTATCAGATTGCAGCAAAGCAAGTATTTAGCAAAATTGATCAAAACCAAGATAACCTACTAAAAAAAAGTATTGACCAATTTGATCTCATTGCTCAAGATGTGAATGATTTTACAAACTACCTTTTTTTATCATCTTCCGTACAAGATTATTTGAGTTCAAATAGCCCCAATACTAGCCTTAGACAACAAATGAATGAATCATTATCAAAAATATTAGTAACGAGACCAAACATTCATTCTCTTATTATTTATGATATAAATAGTCTAAATCCATTTGAGCAGCCATTGACAATTAATCAAGGAAAGATAAGTGCAGAATCATATGAGTTCTTCCGTCACACAATCATATATGACAAAGCAAATAAACAAGACGGAGATTCAATTTGGTATTTAGCTAACTCCGAAAATAGCTTATTTATAGGAGATAACCAATATAAACTTCTTAATGTAAGAATGATTAAAAATATTTATGATTTAAACCCTGAGGGATTCGTCGTAACTGGAATTAACGAAAAATTCTTACGAAAAAAATATATGTCTTTAGAAGGCCCAGAAACAGAGATGCTAGTAATGAATAATGATGGCCAAATTTTAACTGCAACAAATCAAGATTGGGTTGGTAGTTATTACTTTGATATACCCCCTTTTCAAACTAGTAAACATACAATAGAAGAAATGCCTAGAAAATATACGACAGACGATTGGATCATTAGTCATGATCAATCTCCATTAACCGAATGGCGTGTGGTCATCATTCAATCAAAAAAGACCGTATTACTTGAGCTTAATCAGATTCGATTAATTACAGTAATTGCGATCATTTTGTGCTTTATCGGCGGTAGTATAGTTTCTTGGTTTGCGGCTTTTAGATTAACTAGTCCACTTAAGAAGCTTATAAGGTCGATGAGAAAACTAGAAAATGGAGATTTCTCGCAAAGTGTGAAATTTGTTGGAGATGATGAAATAGGACAACTAGGACAAGGCTACGACAATATGGTTCATAGAATAAAAAGATTAATAGATGACGTATATTCCTCTAAAATCCAACAGCGAGAAGCAGAGTTAAAAACATTACAAGCCCAAATAAATCCCCATTTTTTATATAACACACTTAATACAATATGTTGGACTGCTCAAAGGAAAGGGGAACATGAGATTGCTAATATGGCATACGCTCTATCAAGTGTTTTTAGACTAAGTCTTAATGATGGAAAAGACTCAATTACAATTAGACAAGAAATTGAATTAGTAAAAAATTATTTGTACATACAAGAACAGCGCTTCAAACCGAAATTAACATATGAGATTGACATAGCCCCTGAAGTACTAGACATTGATATACCCAAATTATTAATACAACCATTTATAGAAAATGCAATTCTTCATGGTATAGAGCCTAATAACGAAAGTGGCTACATTAAAGTGCAAATTAGTCATCATCATGACACATGCCTCATTGAAGTAACAGATAATGGTGTAGGAATGAACGAGAGGACAGTATTAGAACTAAATCGCTCATTAAAATCCTATCAATTTAATAGCACTAACGAAAAACAAGATAGAAGCTATGCAATTTTAAATATAAAAGAGAGATTGAAACTATTGTATGATGAACAAGCTACCTTAACTTTCCATAGTGTTAAAGGACGAGGAACTAGAGTAGAACTTCGTCTACCGCTAGAAAAATAATTATACTTGACCAATCCAAGCATTGAAATTCAGTTTTCTATTACTGATTTTTTCATATATATTGTTGTTTAACGTACGAAAATCTTATTTAAAATGATTGCAGTCATATAATTACTTATCTTCCTCTTCTAATTTAAAAATACAAAGAAATATATTAATAAGAAACTTAAAGACTTAGGAAGGAGAAAGTTCAATATGTTTAAACTATTAATTGTTGAAGATGAAATAACCATTCGAGAAGGTATGGAAGAAATGATTAATTGGCAACAATACGGAATTGAGGTATGTGGTATTTGTGAAGATGGCTTAACAGGCTATCAAACATTCCTAGCTACAAAACCTGATATTTTATTAACAGATATACGGATGCCCCAAATGAACGGCTTAGAACTTATTGAAAAAGCACAAGAAACTGGATATGATTTTTTAGCCATTCTACTTTCCGGCTACAATGAGTTTAGTTATGCACAAGAAGGTATAAGGTTAGGTGCTCACGATTACCTACTTAAACCCTGCCTCCCAAATGACATCTTAAATACGGTTTTAACAGCAAAGGAAAAGCTAGAAGAAGCAAGAGAGTCAAAAGTTGTTAAAAAGACTTGGGATAAACATTTACCTACATTAAAATGGCAAAAGCTTTCAAGTTGGCTAAAGAGTGCTGATCTTAATTATAAAAAACATTTAGACGATATAGAGGAACTAAGGATATCATTGCAGGATGCTAATATACAAGTCGGTGTAATTAAAATTCACTGTCCAACTACACATAATACTAGTAATCAATGGGACAATCATAATTTCCGTACTGTCCTTGACATAACCAATAAGTTTATTAGTGATTTTTATAATAATAATTATATAGAAGTTTTCCAACATAATTATGAAATTGTATGGTGTGCCAATGTAACAACGTCTTATAATGAGCAACGTCTTAATGAACACTTAACTAGCATGGTGCTCCAGATAAATAAAGCAATTGAATACTCAATCAGCATAGGTGTGGGGTCTATACAACCAAGCATTAACCTTCTCCATTTGACATACAAAGAAGCATTAAATGTCATTGAATATCAATTTTATGAAGAAGCAAGTAACTCTTTCCTTTATTCACAATTGGCTCAAAGAGCAGCAAGCACTCTTAATGAACCAACTGTTCACACTAAGGCTATTGCTGAGCAAGAAGAAAAGATATTACATTACTTAGAACAAGAAGAATTTAACTTAGCAAATGATCAGTTATATAGTTGGCTGCATCAACTAAGCCAAAATTCAACAACCTCGAGAAAAAACCTTAACATGATAGCAACGGCTTTTATCTTAGAGTTGGGAAAACTATTACATCGAAAAAACATTCAAAGTAATGAATGGATTCAAAACCAGCCATATCAAATAGACTTAATAACAAAAGCAGAATCATTTAATGAATTAGTCAATCTTGTTCAAGAAAATATGAAAGTTATTATTTCTTTAATTAAAAGCCAAGTACCTATTCACAAAACTGTAAAAGCAGCTTTAGAAATAATTCATGAAAAATATGATGAGAATATCACACTGGATTGGCTCGCAAAAGAAGTCTTTGTATCTACGACTTACCTTAGTTCACTTTTCAAACAAGAGCTTGGGATAAACTTCTTAGACTACTTACACAACTTTCGTATCAATAAATCAAAGCCTTTGTTAAAGGATGGGTTGAAGGTTTATGCAGTAGCAAAACTTGTTGGCTACCAAGATGAACGTCACTTTAGCAGCACATTTAAAAAACGGGTTGGACAAACCCCTTCAGAATACCAGCGAAAGGTGGGATAAACGATAACACGAAGTAGAATAGAATATAATTTAATATCCGCAGTTTGTTTTATAGAGGAAACTTTAAATATAGTATGTGTATTTAAAGTGACAGTACTAAAATGAAAAAAGCTCTTTAGTTATAAATAAAGGCTCTTTTCGTAAAGTTTGTTGCTATGTTTCAATAAAATTAGAACAGCATGATGTGGTTTTATACGGATGTCCTTTTTGCCGATGGCACGAACACTAATTGTTTACCAGTTTATTCTTAATATGGTAAACATCATTCAAAGTCAAAGCAGCTAAAATAAAAGTTCACAAATTAAAGTTTAAGAGCATTTTCATGAAAGGGTTGTGACCTCATAACTAGTTCTACAACAATTAGATTAGGAACCCAACATAACCACGAGATTATTTGATAGCTAATATGAAACGAAGCCTCACCAAAGATCAGTATAAATATTGGTAACCATATTCGTAACATCACTGCTGCAAATGTCAGTGCATAGTTTCTAATCATCCATTTGCGATGTAAATGGATTTTTTGCTCTTTAATCATTTTTAGAGCAATTAAGCCAGATAATAACCAGCTTACAGCTAACAATCCAAAGCCAACCTGTGCTATCAAGCCCCCTGTCGCGTAAAATGCTAACAATAAACCTGAAATACCACCAATGAAAACACTAAGGAGATAAACTTTGCCCATCATTTTGTGAACATTAATATTTCTTTTCCTGAACCTTTCAGATAAAAGAAATGGACCAAGCAGCAAGGAGCATAAACTACCGAAAACATGAACAAAGAGTGTCACATGCCACATCTTACTTTGTGGTCCGTATTGTTCAATTTTATCACTTATAAAGCCTGAGGTTTCTACACCAAAAAAGCCGTATTGTAACAATGCATAACTGCAAATTACAACTGCTAATAATAGTATCCCCCACCATCCCAACCTCTTCACTCTCTACACCCCCATGCCCTACGTAAACAACTAAAGGAATACAAAGTCAAAATCCACTCTCCATATGATTTTTACACCGTTCAGATAGAGGAGTTAATTCAATATAATTCTTAATATTTTAAATATTTAAAACGTATGACGTTACATTATTTAACTTCAAATGTGATTTCACCAATACCGACATCTGTATCAATATCTATTATCACATCAGCATTTTCAAAGGCTTCATTTACATAGATTCCGTTACCATCAGAAATCAGTCCTTTGAAATTAGCAGCACCGATCCCTTTTTCTGAACGAACCTTTACTCCCACTTCATTAGGAAGAAGAATTGTTGTACTCCCTATACCAGCGTTAATACGGACATCAAAACTCGCTTCCCAATCACCTCGTAAATCTACTGTCATATCACCAATACCAGTATCAATCTCTAAATTACTTAACAACAAACCTCGTAAATCTAATTCGGTGTCAGCTACCCCAGCATCAACATTAAGGTCTATTGGAACCTCATCTGATAACCTTAAATCCCAATTATTCTTAAAGCTACCTTTACTAGGAATATCAAAATTAAGATCGAAAAAGGAATTTTTACGGTTTTGGGTAATTTCTACCTTCCCAGTCTCTCTTCTCACATCATATGATATATCAGGTTTTAAATTTTTATCTTTGTATGCTATATTTCCTTCAACCCATTCATTTGTTCCTTCAGATACATGTATATCACCTACTCCAAAGAAAAGATTAACATCTAGTTCTTTCGCTTGATCTTTTTTTATCTCAATTGTTTCTTCTCTTTGAGTAGTTCCACCGGTTGTCATACTAAACCCAAATGCAGCAATTAATAACGCACCGATTACAATACCTACAAGTGTAATTTTCCTCATTGAAAATTTCCCCCTTTTAGTTAGCTAATATTTATCATACTGGAGATTCCCGTTACAATTAACGCTCTTAAGCTCTAATTGTTGCTAAGACCTGAGGCTTAGAAGATGTATCTTTCTTACTAAGGTAATACCCAATACAGACAATCATAGATACATAAGCAATCCCCACTCCTATAGCACATAGAGCCAATGATATGACAATAATGGAAATTAAGGGCTAACCACCATTAAAATAAATTTATGCATTGAACTCATGTTACAAGGCAAAGATACCATGAATACTTGGGTTATACGTATTTATTTTTTAGTACGAAAAGCAACAATTAATGCGAAAACAGCTATTACAAAACATCCTCATTTTCTATATTTCTTATCGATACGTAAGCAATTCCTACTCCAATAGCACATAAAGCCAATGGTATGACAATAATTGAACTTAATGAAAAGCCACCATTATTTGAATTAAGTATTGAAATAATAATTATGGAGGAAACTATCGTTGCTGGTACTGATTTTTTCTTCATACCAAAATATAGTGGTATTAAGCAAATGCCTGAAGCTGCAAGAGCTTGAAGCGCTATTCTACTAAAATGATTTACAACTAAATCCGTCGTCATAACATCTGGGATATAATGATTGTATGACTCAAGTATAATAAAAATAGTACATATAATTATATTAGATAACAAAATTGTAAAAAAAGTGAATCCACTAATCATGATCAGCTTCGAAAATATCAATTTTTTTCTGTTAATAGGATAAGTAAATAGGACAGAAATTGTTTTATTTTTATATTCATCAATAATTAATTTAGCAATAAGAACTGCCGCAAAGATTACAAATGTAATTCTAACAAACGTATCAAGTAATAAAAATAACTCATTATAATCTGGGATAAAGTTGTCTTTTTCTATATAATAAATCATAGCAAAAAAAAGTGTTATTGAAATATTCGCTATGATTACTCCTCTCATAATTCCTTTAAAATTATGTTTCTTTAATTCTAATTTCATTAAATTTAGCATCATATCCACCTCTCATCGTTATGCCTTTATTCTTTCTCAATTCTTTACCTCATTCTATTTAAGCAATCTTCCCATCCCCATTAATCATTTTTAAGAAATATTCCTCTAGTGTATTGCTTTTCTTTGTAATTGATTCAATGGCGACATCTTTTAAAATTAACGCTTTGGAAATTTCACTTTGTGAAATATTTGAATCATAAATTCTTATACATTTTTCGTCAATTATTTTAAAATTCGATATTCTAAGCGTATGTTCTAATACAAAAACAGCCTTTTTACAATCTGTAACTACCATTTCGATAAATTCAGTATTTAATTGTCTAACATTATCCATTGAAAGCTCCTCAATTAATTTTCCGTCCTTAATGATGCCAATTGTATCAGCAATTTGTTCAATTTCTCCTAATATATGACTCGAAATGAGTAACGTAATACCGTACTCCTTGCTTAACATTTTGAATAAATCTCTTAGCTCCTTTATACCAACAGGATCAAGTCCATTTATCGGTTCATCTAAGATTAATAACTCCGGTTTTGTAATAATCGCTCGTGCTATCCCCAGCCTTTGTTTCATACCTAGCGAAAAATGTTTTACCAATTTATCGTCTACATTTTTTAAATTAACAAGTTGCAACGCATGATTTATAGCACTTTTATCGTGATATCCCATATACTCACAGTGCAACTCCAAATTATCCTTTGCTGTAAGCTTTTCATAAAAAATGGGATACTCAATAATACTTCCCAATCTCTTTAAAATTTCGTAAGATGTGTTCGTTAATTTTTCACCGAAGATCTCTATTTCACCACTCGTTGGCTTAAATAAATTTGTTATCATCTTCATAATTGTTGTTTTACCAGCACCATTAGGCCCTAAAAAACCATAAATTTCACCTTTTTTTACTTTCATGTTTACATTAGAAATTATTTCTTTACCTTCTATTACTTTAGTCAACTGGTTAGTTTTCAAAATAAAAGTCAAGTTCATTCCCCTTTCTTAAAGCTTCTATGTCATATCATACCCATCATAATTTTCTTTTTTATCTCTTATTTCTTACAAAAATCTTAAGATTGCGATCATAATGTTAATCTGTTTAATTTAAAGCAAAAACTTGTTTTTTCATGTGGAATACTATGTAAAGTTATTTCCCCTGATAATTCTTCAATCAATCTCTTCGTAATTGTAAGTCCAAGTCCACTCCCTTGAAACTGTTTATTTCTTGAATCGTCAAGAGTAAACAACCGCTCAAATACTAGGTCTTTATCCAATTCGTGAATCCCTTTCCCTTTATCCCAAACTTCTACGTATACGTACTCGGGATCGTTCGATAAGTTAATTCCAATTGTCTTTCCATCGCTCCCATATTGAATCGCATTCGAAATTAAATTGTTTAATATTCTATCAAGAGCTTCTTCATTTGCTAGTGAAAAAATAGTCTTTTCAGGTATATCTATAACAACTTCGAAACCATCTGCTGTTAAAATATCATAAAAGCTCAATATGTTTTTTCTACAAATCTCATTCATATTCACTCTAGTCAATGCTATTTCTTTATCCCCTGACTCCAACTTTGCTAAATCGAAAAATTTATTAATGAGTTCAGATACTTCAATCGTTTTGTTATGTATTTTCGTTAATAATCTATTTCTTTCTTCCATGTTTATATTAGGATTTTGAATAATCGTTTCAATATAGCCTAACACGACAGTCAATGGTGTTTTTAAGTCGTGAGAAATATTTGAAAGCATTTTCTTCATCGATATTTCTAATTTAGTGAAATCAGAAATCACTTGTTGATTCCTATTCAATAGCCGATTAATTTCAATTAACAGCATTTGTAGCTCGTTATGACTTGTGACAAGTAATAATTTTTCACTAGAATCTTGTGTAATAATGTTACTTAGCTTCTTATAGATGTATGTTATATCATTATCTCGATTACGCATCGATTTATATTGTACGAAAATAACAATTATTAATAGGCCTATTACCATAAGCAAGAAAAAAGTCATTTCAAACGTCCCCTAACTTATAGCCAATGCCCCATAAAGTTTTAATATAAATAGGCGAAGAAGGGTTCTCTTCAATTTTTTCTCGCAACCTTCTCATATGTACATTAATAATATTCTCATCTCCAAGATAACCATCATCCCATATCAATTGATAAATCTGCTTTTTAGTAAAAACCCTATTCGGATGTGAAATAAATAACTTTAAAATATGAAATTCTTTTGAAGTTAGCTTAATTTCCTTCCCGTCCTTACTAACTGAAAAATTATTTAGGTCAACTTTAAGTCCATTATATTTCACTATCTTCGTTTCATTATTTTCCCTATTTTGCGAATATTGTTTAGCGCGCCTAATTGCTGCTTGAACACGAGCAGACAACTCTATCATTGAAAATGGCTTTGCGATATAGTCATCTGCACCAAAACCTAAACCTAATGCTTTATCAACATCACTGTCCTTAGCTGACATGATTAAAATTGGGATCGTACTTTTTTCTCTGATTAACTTTAATAAATCTATACCATTAAGTTGTGGGAGCATAATGTCTAATAAAACCAAATCAAATGCGTTATACATTAGTATTCTTTCAGCTTCTCTTCCATCATAAGCAGTCGTTATCAAATACCCTTCTTTTGTCAAGTAATCTTCAACCATTTCACTAATCGATAGATCATCTTCTACAACTAATATTTTTGCTTCCATAACCCACTCACCCTTTTCTAAAAAATACATAGTCACAAAATCTGTTTTTATTGTTGATAAGCTAATAGCCTTTACTAACATTACTAGATATAAATTAATAAATCCTTTATTATTAGTATGTTTTATGGAATTTTACAGCTCTAATACGTTATTTTTTTACACCTTTAATATGTAATTTAAATTATATTTTCATAGACTGAAGTAATAATATGTAAAAATAATGCTCCCTTCTCAACAATTGATTACGATATAAAAAATGAATCATTTGTTAAGGAGATGGTTGTATGTATTTAGCACATGTTTCCAACAATGATAATTCTACTGATTTTATCATCAATGTAAAAGCTCAAAACGTCATAGCTACCGTATAAGTTGGATTAGACCAAAGTATAATTTCATTTGTCCCGAACTGGCTTCACATAAAGAAAAACGCTTTTTAAATATAAAAGCGTCTCAGTAACAATGACTATATTATGAATATAAGTTGTTTTTAGCAAATGAACTCTAAGGAACAATAATTGTTTTGTAAAAGTCGTAAATAAAATCTTGCTTTCATTCCATTTTCATTATGAACGCTTTACTTCATTAAAATCTTTAGTGCTTCCTTTAAATCTATGTCTTCAACAATATGTAACGGTGTCCACGGAATATAAACATTGGGCTTAATACCTACACCTGACATCCCCCTACCTTGATCAATTCTAGTTAACCTAGTAGTTGGATACCATAGCTCGAACAAATTATCCCATTTCATAACAGCAAGGCTAGAGTAGTCATTTAAACCAGCTGTAGATCTGCCAATTACTGTGACCTTTGAAGACTTTTTACTTAGTTCAACAAAAGAGTCACCTGAACTTCCACAATATACATCTGTAAGTATAATAATTTTGCTTGGGGATTTTGCACCTGAAAAGATGGCTAATTCCTTTAAGTCACTGAAATCAAACTTAACGAACCCTTCTCTTGATGTTCTTCCCATTCATCATGTAAATCTTAGAAAGGTAATTATTTGGATGATCCCACCCTCGTTTATCAACACACCCTGAATAATCATGCTGCATAATAGAAACAATTTCGTTAAAAATTTTCTAATACATTAGGTATCCTCCAATTACCTTTGATATGTTATGAGCGTCGGCGAAGGTGAAAACGGAAAAAAACTTGCCATTGCTACAGAATATGGATCAGTATTATCGATTTCAGCATCAATTGCTTTATATGCTCTAGTTTTTGCGAAGTGAATTTGATAGGCTGTCAGTAGTAAAATTAAATTTTCCTCTATACCATTCTTAGTTCCACGCCATCCAAATTCTAGTTTATTCATATCATCTGAATAGTGTAAAAGCGAAAATGCCAATACATTGCTTTTGTGCACTATAATGTAACTACCTTCTAAAAAGGTGTCTTCGTTAAAAATTAATTGTTCCCATTTATTTAAGTCATGAATACCTAATGGGTTGGTAGTATGTGTTGATTCATACGTCTTTTTTATGAGCATAACAATTTCTTCTTTAAGTTCGTTGTTAAAGCTAGTATCCGAAAGGCTCACTACCGAGTGTTCAGCATGTTTAAGCTGTAATTCGTTTACAATCACTGACAAATCAGCTACCATTGATAGATCTAATAAACTGTTATATGTTCTTCTAACCTCTTTGAAACCCGTTGATTCATAGAAATTCTTTAGCTTAAGCGATGTCTTCCAAATAGATGTTTGTAAAGGAAGCATATCGTCACAATAGTACTGAAGTTGTTCAAGTAATTTATGCAAGTCAACAATATATAATGGCTTAGCAGCTATAGAGATGTACGTACAGTATGGGTGGAATACGGATTTCCAAGCTACTGCCATCCCGACTAAATTCTTATTATATGAAACAGAGATGGAACATATTTTCATGGTACTCTTGAATCCTCTTAAGAAATACTCCTTTGACTGTTCATCATCTCCATAGCAAGAACGTAGTAATTCTTTCACTTGCTTTTCTGGTTGAACACTATTTATGTCATATTCTAATGTATTATCTATCATAAAATCTCCATATACTTAGTATAAATATTTGACTACACTTTACTCATTTCAATTACCTAAAAACATTGACGCTTTATTGTCTTTAACATATTTATATGTGACTTTATCGGCTTTCTACATACTCTCATCATTTATTACCCATGCCCCCAATCCATATTTATCCTGTTTTTATATATTTTATTAGTTTTCTTACACTTATTCTACTAGAATAAATAACTCTTTAAACAAAAAGCTTATAATTGTCAACTTTACATTAACATCTGTTAATTTGCTCCACCTAGCATACTAAACTTTATGAAGCGAGGACATCAGCTGAAAGGTGATAATCATTTGATCTCCAAAAATATAAATACCCTAGCCATTTTGTATGGGGCTAGGGTATTTATATAATGATTTAATGTATAGTTTAGGTTATTTTTCAAATTAAGATATCAAAACGTACACAACTACAACTTTTGTATTACGTCGTTTATTTTTTCAAAAAGGTATTTGGAATGTAGTTACATAAATATATAGCTAATATCAATAAAATTAGCCCGAGCATATGGCCTGCTATGACATCTGTTGGAAAGTGTGCTCCCAATGCAATTCGACTAATACCGATTAACATTATTAGTACCCCTCCACAAAAGCCTATGATGATTTTTTCCTTTAGTACTGTACGTTTATGTACAATTAAATATGTAGCTAAACCATAAGCTACTAATCCTATCAATGCTCCACCGCTAGGAAAACTAAAACCACCCTCTTGTATGGCTGGATGAATGTCAGGCCTCTCCCTTTGAAAAAATTCTTTTAACATTTTATTAAGCACATTTGAGAAAAAAACCATTATTACAAGAAGGATAATTCCCTTAAAATCACGATACTTGAGGCTTAAGAATATTATCATAACAACAACGAGTGTAACGATACCTGTTGTAGAACCAAACCAGGCGATAAATTCAAACATTTTAAAAATAAGTGATTGGTGTTCAACAATAAAAATATCACTAATTACCTTATCTATTAATAATAACTCTGTTCCCTTTATCATGTTTGCAAGCAAGAGAAATATTAAACCCATTACAACACAGAGTGCTATGACTACGGTTAGAGATAGATTGCTCTTAGGCTTTGACTTGATGTTCATATTAATAATTCAGTCTCCCTTTTATGTTTTATTGAAGTAATCATTTTATGTAGTTTACCTAATCTATTAGAAAAAAAATCTGTTCTGGAAATCATGTCAAATTTTTATCTTTTGAACGAATACCTTGGTACCTACACAGGTACTCCATTATCCCCTGCTTGAGATATTAATATCTTTTTCTCAGCTTAGCGCTTATTATAACGAATCAACTACTTACATTCTGTAATATGAATGACACACCCTTCTTTTAATTTTTGATAACATATATTTTTCACATTAATTCTGCGAATTACAAGCCCTTCTTCTTTCTGAAGGGATCTAGTACCTTAACTTTTTTGAAGGCTCTTAGCGTTAACTTTTTTTGCTACTTGTACTAAAAATAGGCAGAATAATGAATTTATGAGAACTCAATAATTGTAAAAGTTGAAAAATATGCTCCGAAAACTAGTTTACGTGTTTATTTTTTGTACGAAAACAATTATATACGAAAACTCCCTATTATTAAAAGCAACAATAAAATTGGAATATATCCACGATACTTCTTCTTCATTCTATATGTTATGATTGACAGAAGAAATTACAGAAAAAACCTATATAGTTAGGCTGTTTATTTAAAATTGAAAACAATAGCAATCTCGACTCCTATTTAGTATTATGAGTCGAGATGCTTCTTTAAGATATTTAATGGAGGAATATATCAATGAGTTTATTAACAATTGACGACTTAAGTCATAGTTTTGGAGATCGAACACTTTTTAAGGATGTGTCTCTACGACTATTAGCTGGAGAACATGTTGGGCTAGTCGGAGCAAACGGTGTAGGTAAATCGACGTTAATGAATATAATTACCGGACAATTAATCCATGATACTGGTAGAGTGGAATGGACACCGAATGTTGAATATGGCTACCTTGATCAACATACAGTGTTAACTCCTGGAAAAACAATAAAAGACGTGTTAAATGATGCTTTCTTACCGCTTTTTGAACAAGAAAAACAGTTGAATGAAATAACAGCACAAATGGCTACAGCCTCTCCAGAGGAATTAGAAGTCTTACTAGAAAAAATGGGAGATATTCAAGATCAGCTTGATGCTGGAGGGTTTTATTCACTTGATCTGAAAGTTGATGAGGCAGCTCGTGGACTTGGGCTAGATGCCATTGGTTTAGAACGAGATGTTGCCACACTAAGTGGGGGGCAACGCACAAAAGTATTACTTGCTAAACTGTTATTAGAGCAACCGAAAGTACTATTACTAGATGAGCCGACTAACTTTTTAGATGTTGAGCATATAAACTGGCTTAGCCATTATTTAAAAGAATATCCTCACGCCTTTATGTTAATTTCACATGACACAGAATTTATGAATAGGGTTGTAAATGTCATATTTCATCTCGAATTTTCAAAGTTAACAAGGTATACCGCAAACTACGAAAAATTCCTAGAAATGGCGGACATCAATAAAAACCAACACCTTCAAGCATATGAAAAGCAACAAGAGCATATTAAAAAACAAGAAGATTTTATTGCAAAAAATAAAGCACGATATTCAACTACTGGACGAGCAAAAAGTCGTCAAAAGCAATTAGATCGGATGGAGAGGATTGATCGCCCTGAAATGGCAATGAAACCAACATTCGAATTTAAAGAATCACGTGGAAGCAGTCGTTTTGTCTTTGAAGGAAAAGACCTTGAAATAGGCTATGCCAATCCTCTATTGCCTAAATTAACAATGACGATCGAGCGAGGAGAAAAGATTGCCATCGTTGGCTGTAACGGAGTAGGAAAGTCTACACTATTAAAAACGATACTAGGAACGATCAATCCATTAAGTGGATCAGCTATACGTGGAGATTTTCTCTATCCATCTTATTTTGAGCAAGAAGTAAAAGTTGAAAGCATTACACCGATTGATGACGTCTGGAATGAGTTTCCTCAATTAGACCAACACCAGGTAAGGGCAGTACTTGCGCGTTGCGGCTTAAAAAACGAACATATTTCTCGACCACTCAATCAGTTAAGTGGAGGAGAACAAGCAAAGGTACGACTATGTAAATTACTCATGAATGAAAGTAACTGGTTACTGTTCGATGAGCCAACTAATCATCTAGACGTCGTTGCCAAAGAAGAGCTAAGACGAGCGTTAAAAGCATACAAAGGAACGGTTCTCCTAGTGTGTCACGAACCTGACTTCTATGAGGATTGGGTAACAAAAGTTTGGAATGTTGAAGAATGGGCTAACCAAACTATTGAACAAGCATAAATAAGAGCCTACCTAATTTAACCACAGCTAACACTATTCCGCAGTTGGCTTTGATGTAAAAATACGCCAAGACTGTAGAGCTAGGCATTCATAAAAACTAATGTACAATCGATTGAGACCGTCAAGTTAACAGCTTACGGTCTTTATTGTTGTTTTCAGAATGATGGTTGAAATAATACGTAATCAACCTCTGTTTCGTAGTAGCTTTCCTTCTATAAAATAGGAATATAACTTTGTTTTGCCGCTGGAAATTTGAAAGTAAAGTCCAACAAAGTTGTAAGCTATTTTGCCGCCATCGTTTTACAAAAGTAAAAGATACCATACAATCTTCTACATCCATACTTATTTCTACTCATACAAATTTAATGTTCAAAGGCTATTTATTCTCTTTATTTATGCCTTTCCATTATCTTTGTTGCTATTGCTCCTATACTAGAAGTTTTCGTACAGTCATCGTTTTATAAAAAACACCACAAAAACAATTATTTATGTAAAAACTTCCTTTTTAATATTGACTCTAACGTTACGTTATACTTTATAGTAAAAGTTGAAGGGAGGTTATAACCATGTCAAAGAGAGTTAAAGAAGTTGCAGATTTGGTAGGTATAAGTGTGCGCACACTACACCATTATGATGAAATTGGACTGCTAAAACCAGCTAAAGTGACTGAAGCTGGTTATCGGCTATATACCGATGATAATCTTGAAACATTACAACAAATCCTCTTTTTTAGAGAGCTTGGCTTCCCTTTAAAAAAAATTAAAGAGATTATTAATAGCCCTTCATTTAACCGGCGTGAAGCGTTAGAACTTCACCAACAAATGTTAATAGAAAAGCGACGTCGACTAGATAACATGATTACAACGATTAATAAAACGATCAAGCATATGAAAGGAGAAATTCACATGACGAATAAAGAAAAATTCGAAGGCTTTGATTTCAGTCATAATCCCTACGAGGAGGAAGCACGTAAACGTTGGGGAGATAAAGCTGTGGATACAGTAAACACTGGTATAACAAATATGTCTAAAGATGAAAGGGAGCATTTTTCCAAAGAGTGGGACTCAGTGTATATGAAACTTGCATTACTTCGAGACCGTTCACCTGAATCTCAAGTAGCACAAGAAGCAATTAAAGAATGGTATGATCTTTTGAATAAGATAGGAAATTATTCTCCTGAGGCATTTAAAGGATTAGGGCAATTGTATGTTAATGATGAACGCTTCACAAAGAATATTGACAAATACGGTGAAGGCTTAGCAAAATTCATGTGTAAATCAATGGAAATATTTGCAGAAAACAATGAGAAATAACCATTATTATTTAACCTAGAAAATTTCCACATACAAAAAGGGCAGAACTCTCCTGCCCTCTTTTCTATTCTATGCTAAGCCGTTTTAGGCAACAAAATATTAAAGGTTGTTCCTTTGTTTTCTTCACTTTCAATAAAAACTTTACCATAATGACTTTCAATTATTTTAAAGCTAACCATTAGCCCAAGCCCATTTCCATCTTTTTTTGTCGTATAAAATGGTTCACCTAACTTCTTCATCTTTTCTTCTGGAATACCTACACCTGTATCATGAATGGTAATTTGAACATGCTCATCAAGAATGACTGCTCTTACAATAAGGTCTCCACCATTTGGCATCGCTTCTATACCATTTTTAATAAAGTTTAAGAAAACTTGCTTTAAGCGATTTTCATCACATGCGACCTTTATTTCTTCCTCGTTATATTCGAATTTAAGTTTTACTTTCCTTTTTTTAGCTTCAAATTCTAATAATGATAAGACATTATTGATCATAGGTATAATATCCTTCACTTTTAACAATGGTGCATTAGGTTTTGCAAGTACCATAAAGTCCTCAACAATAGAGTTCACTCGTTCAATTTCATCAAGAATAATATCGAGGAATTCCTGTCGTTCAATATTATTTTCATCCTCTCTTAGAAATTCTGCATAGCCCTTCATTGAAGTGAGGGGATTTCGAATTTCATGAGCAACACCTGCTGCTAATTGACCGACCGCAGCTAATTTATCTTGTCGATGAAGCATTTCTTCCGTTTTTTTCTGATCTGTGATGTCATTTCTAATCGCTAAATATTGATACGGTTTTCCATCCTCATTAACAAAAGGTACAATTGTTGTATAAACCCAATAAAATGATCCATCCTTAGCTTTATTATGAATTTCACCTTTCCATATGTCACCATTCCCTATCGTTTTCCACATGTTTTTAAAAAAATCAGTGGAATGGTATCCAGAGTTCAACAAACTATGATTCTTGCCGAGTAACTCCTCTCTATCGTATTTAGAAATCTTACAAAATTCATCATTTGCATACGTAATAAAGCCTTGACGATCAGTAATTGCCACAATTGTTGATTGATCTAAAGCATATTTGATATCGCTTATTTCTTTTAATTTATCCTTCAATTGAAGCTCGGTTAGCTTTTTACTTGTAATATCATTTCTAATCGATACATATTGATAAGGTTTTCCTTTGCTATTAAGTAATGGGACAATAGTTGTATCTACCCAATAATGGGTTCCATCCTTTGCTCTATTTCTAATTTGTCCTTTCCATACATCACCGTGACCAATCGTTTGCCATAGCTCTCTGAAAAATGTTGATGAATGATAATTTGAATTCAAAATTCTATGGTTCTGTCCAATTAATTCATGCTCCTCATATTTGGAAATTTGCACAAATTTATCATTCACATATGTGATAGATCCTTTTGCATCAGTAATAGCGACAATAGAAGATTCGTCTAACGCGGTTGTAATGTCCTTTGCATATGTCTCTTTAGATGCTACTCTTCTATTTAATGAAATGCTATTCGCCAAAAGTCCTGAAAAAATCATTATAGAAAATACAAGTACAACAAATAGAGCTGTGACATCTTGATTCCCACTTTGCACCAACCCATCCCCGCTGTGAAACTGGAGGTTAGATGCTCTAATTAAAATAAAATGATTTTGTACAATTGCACAAGTAATTAGAAAAGAGCAAATCGGTGTGATCCAAGTCCGAATTGTTGCAGACTGTGTTGGCAGTTGAAACAATATCCAAAAAGAAAATACAAAAGTTCCTAATACGATCATACTTGATAAAGCAACTAGCAATATATTATAGACAACATCAGACACAGCTGAGATACCAATAATATGGCTAGTGACAAGACCAATGGTCATTACTAAACTACATATAAAAATATGTATAAACTTTGTGGATTTCTTAGTTACTAGGGAAAAGGAAGTTGCGGTAAACAAAAGTGCTAGAATGAAAGAAAAAGTCGCTAGAGGTATGTGAAAAATCTTTATCCCTTGTGGAGCACTAGCAAGTATACCTAAAAAATTAACGATCCAAATGCCAATTGCCATAGAAATAGATCCACTTATAAATATGCGTCGTTTATTTTTTTCAGCTTTTTTATATATTAATAATAAATCTATAGCAGTATAAGTAGCTAATATAGTTAGTATAATTGACAATAATATAAGAAACGGATTAAACGAGTCAACTATATATTCCATTTATCATTCAGACTCCCTCATTTAAAGTTTACACTATAATTGTAATGGAATTGTTTGCTACATGGAAGGTCTAAAATCTGCTTATACAGAAAAAAATCAGCTTGGTTTTCGTATATCAATACTGTTTTCGCAATGATTGTTGCTTTTCGTACTAAAAAAAAATACTTTTAAACCAAGTATGTTTCATCCACTTAGTCTCAATAATCAACAAAGTTTGTGAAAGAAAACTTAAATCAAAGACAGGAAACGTTTTTGTCTCATTAATGTTGGTGTTCATACTAAGAGTAACAGAGAAATTTAACAACCTTTTGTGGCAACTGTTCTTATAAGCAACAAAATTTTCGAAAAGCACCTTTCTAAAGACTAGAGAAACATACCTAACTACTCTAATGTATTAACAATAGCGATAAGTTTACTAAAAGTGCTTGTTAATTTGATATTTTCTCAGTCGATATTGAAGGCTCTGTCTACTCATGCCAAGAGCTTTTGCAGTATTAGATATATTATAATCATTGACTTGAAGAGCTTCTTTAATATACTCAACCTCCGCATTATTCATATATTCTTCAAGTGTTTTAAATGACTCCTCATTATTTAAAGCAACTTGAATAGCATGCTGTTTGAACTGAGGTTTATTTCTAAATTGAATTGGTAAATGTGCAAATGTAATGTCTTCATTCTCATCAATAAAATTCATTGCGCCTTCTACGATATGTTCTAATTCTCTTACATTTCCAGGCCAATCATAATCATAAAAAGATCTCATTACTTGTTCATCGATTTGTTTAACACTCATCCCAAACAGTTTATTATACTTTTTAATAAAACTATTTAATAGCAGATTAATGTCCTCTTTTCTATCACGTAATGGTGGAATAAATACTGATACTACACTTAATCGATAGTATAAATCCTTTCTTAATCGTCCTTCAGCAATTGCATCTATTGGATCTTCATTCATTGTTGCTATAATACGCACATCGATTGGCGTATCTTTCGTGTCACCGATACGCCGTATACTTTTTTCTTGAAGTGCACGTAATAGCTTGGCTTGTAATAAGGGGTTCAAAGAATTGATTTCATCAAGAAGTAATGTCCCTCCTTCCGCTTGTTCAAATAACCCTGGCCGCTCTATTGCTCCTGTAAAGGCACCCTTCTTCGTACCAAATAATAACCCTTCAATAAGATGATCAGGAAGAGCAGCGCAATTCTGTGATATAAAGGGTTTTGCAGATCGAGAGCTTCCGTTATGAATGCTTTGAGCAAATAGTTCTTTTCCTGTTCCAGTCTCACCGACAATGAGTACGGAAGACGAAGTTCGTGTTGCTCGCTTACTAGTCTCAATTAGTTCCTTCATCACTTGACTATCACTTAAAATATGTTCAAATGTAAAAGTTGCATTGCCTTTTTTCTGCATATTTTCCCGTATAAGTCTCTCAAGTTTAGTTACATCTTTAGCAATTTCCATCGCACCAATCATTTGTTTTTTACCATTGCTAATTGGAAAGGTATCGTTTATAGTTGTAATTTCTTTTCCTAGTAGGTTAAAATATGTTTGTTTTACATTCCTTGTTATTTGCAAATGTTGTAGCGCTTGTATGAGTGTGCTTGACTGTTGATCCTGAAATGTATAGCTTTCTAATAAATTTTTGTGTAACACATCTTCACGTTCCATGCCTTCTATTTGTGCCATTTTTTTATTGTATATAATCGTTCGTCCATGCTGATCTATCACATGAACACCGATATCAATTTCATCTACAAGTTGATCAAATATTAACAGAAGCTTATTTTCATGTTTTTTGTTATTCATCTTCATCACCACAATAATATTGTAGATGAACAACATGACAGCCGCAATATAATTATGCACTAATCATACAATGTAATAACATAATGCAAATTTTTTTTGCACAAATACATATTTATATTTGTTAAATACTAATGATACAAGTCTATTTCACATTGACTGTTGTTTTCCTACTATGAAATGAACATGTACACAACTAGACTTCGCATCGTTTTTTCTTCAGTAAAACAAGGAATACCATATAAAGCCACTTATTACAGTTAAAATGGGAAACAATAGTGTAAGAAAAGCCTTTTGTTGGCATGGAAATTGCAATGTATATAACTACACTATTTTTAAGTAAAAGAAGGAGAGAATTTGATGAACACAACAACTTCAAATCGCATCATTGAACAAACTGAGAAGTACGGAGCTCACAACTACCATCCACTTCCTATCGTTATTTCAAAAGCAGAAGGTGTTTGGGTTGAAGATCCAGAGGGTAATAAATATATGGATATGTTAAGTGCCTATTCTGCAGTTAACCAAGGGCACCGTCATCCAAAAATAATTCAAGCATTGAAAGATCAAGCTGACAAAGTAACATTAACCTCACGTGCTTTTCATAACGATCAACTAGGTCCTTGGTATGAAAAAATTTGTGAATTGACAGGTAAAGAAATGGCTTTACCTATGAATACAGGTGCCGAAGCAGTTGAAACGGCAATTAAGGCAGTACGCCGTTGGGGTTATGACGTTAAAGGCATTGCACAAGATCAAGCTGAAATCATCGCTTGTGAAGGTAACTTTCATGGGAGAACAATGACAGCTGTTTCTCTATCTTCAGAGGCAGAATATAAGCGTGGATTCGGCCCAATGCTTCCTGGTATTAAATTAATACCATATGGTGATTTAGAAGCTTTAAAAGCAGCCATTACGCCAAACACTGCAGGCTTCTTACTTGAACCAATTCAAGGTGAAGCGGGTATCGTATTTCCTCCAGATGGATTCTTAAAAGAAGCTTATGATCTTTGTAAGCAACAGAATGTATTATTTATTGCTGATGAAATTCAAGCAGGCTTAGCACGCACAGGAAAAATGTTTGCTACCGAATGGGAAAACGTAGAACCAGATATGTGGATTCTCGGAAAAGCATTAGGTGGTGGTGTATTCCCAATCTCTTGTGTAGTCGCAAATAAAGACATTCTTAATGTATTTAACCCTGGATCACACGGATCAACATTTGGTGGGAACCCACTTGCATGTGCGGTATCACTCGCATCATTAGAAGTGTTAGAGGAAGAAAAGCTTGCAGAAAGATCATTTGAGCTAGGAAATTACTTCACAGATAAGCTGAAAGAAATTAATAATCCAATGATAAAAGAAATACGTGGCAGAGGGTTATTTATTGGAGTAGAGTTACATGAACCGGCACGTAAATATTGTGAAACACTTAAAGCAGAAGGTTTACTATGTAAAGAAACACATGAAAATGTTATCAGATTCGCTCCACCACTTGTTATTAAACAAGATGAGCTTGACTGGGCGATTGAACGTATCCAAAAAGTTTTAGGAATGTAACGCCTTGGTCAATCACTACAGCAAAATAGTGGTGAATGACTAAATAAGCAGCAAATACAAAATGCTCCATCATCTTGTTGTCCTCAAACAAGCGCTGGAGCATTTTTTATACTATTGTACCACCTCAACTGGGTGTTCTTCACTTAAAGGTCGTAATATTCAAGAATCTTCTCGTGAACTATGTTGCTATTTATAAGAAATTACCTCAGTTAAGAATGGATTAAATTCATACTTATCGTTGTATAATATTAGATATCACGAACGATCATTGTATACGTGTGTAGTTCATACCATCAATGCGAAAACAACCTTATCTATATTCTTTGATTAGGCTGTTTTCAGATTTTTTGTTGCTAATTTATCACCGATTACAACTAGCTTTCGTTATTAAATAATTAGGGACGGATTATGTAGCCGTTGAAAATTTTATATAAAAGCATCAAATCAAAAAATAACAAATAGAACGATTATTAGACGTTAGAATTTTTCAAATAGTATTTACACGCTTTCGCCATTTTAAGTGAACATTCATATAAACTTAGATCGCTCCATACTAAAATAACTATACTTTAAAAATGGCAATGGACTTGTTCAATTGATCTACTACCTTCATTAATTCATACGCAGCAGCATCCATATTTTCTATTAAGGCTAACTGTTCTTCAGCAGCAGCAACAACATTTTGTGATTTTGCAAAAATGTCATGAGAGGTTGTTTTAGAATTAGCCATGGATGAGGCGACCTCTTGTGAACTTGCAGCTAGTTGTTGTGTAATTGCTGAGGTCTCATGAATATGATCACCCATATCTTTAATATGTTTTGAAATGATTTTAAAATCTTCACTAACCTCTACCATGGATTGATTGCTTTTCGCTGATTCTTCTACTGCAGATTTCATACTCTCTGTTACATTAGAGATTTCATTTTGGGTATCAACAATTAATGTTTGAATACTTTCTGCAGATTCCAATGAACTTGTAGCCAGTTTTCTAATTTCCTCAGCAACTACTGCAAAACCACGCCCTTGTTCACCAGCTCTTGCTGCTTCAATAGAGGCATTTAATGAAAGAAGATTTGTCTGATTAGCGAATGTTGTTATATTGTCTATGATAGAGCCAATTTTGTCAGAACGTTGATTTAACGAAGTAACAATGGTAGCTAAGTGTTTAATTGTGTTCATCATACTTTCAATTTGATTTTGCAGTTGTATAACTACTTCATTTCCTTTATCTGCCTGATGATCTGTTTTTTCTGAAAGCATCGAGATATACGAAGTACTTTCAGCGATTTTTTGAACACCTGTTGCCATTTCTTCCACGGATGTGCTCGTTTCATCTATCATGTTTGCTTGGACTTCAATTCCTCCAGTAATAGTCTGTATATTATCAGCTACATGGTTAGTAGCAGCTGAAGATTCTTTGCTACTTTGACTTAGTTCAATAGAAGCTTTTTGAACAGTTTTAGAATGTTCATTAATACTAAAAATGAGCTCCCTTAATTTTGAAACCATTACATCCGAACCCTTTAACATTTTCCCGAGTTCACTATTCGTATAATTGCTTTTTAATTCAACTTGAAGATTACCTTCACTCACATCCTGTATTTTAAACAAAATTTCATGTATTGTTCTAATCATTCCTCTAATGAAAAGTAAACCACCTCCAGTAATCATTAAAAAGAAGAATAAAAAAATGGAAAAAAACCATATTTTAGTTGTTTTGTTTGAAAGGTGTATATCATCAATATTATTTAGTGCATAATCATTTAATATATCTCCAGATATTTTTAAGTTATCACGTGCGGCTTCAAAAACAGTTAGTGAATCCTTATACAAAGTATAGCTTGGATCCTTTTCTTCAGTGATTTTAGCCCAAACCCCAAAATGTTCCTTAAAATCTAATAGTAGCTGTTGAATCGTTATGTTATTAGTGTCAGTTTGAGATGAAGTATCTTCCAGACTGTTATCCTCGCTAGTTGGTTGTGTAATGTCTTGTAAGTTTTGCTCTTGAATAATAGTTAAAGACTCGTCAACTTTTTCAACTGCTCTTGTAATGTTACTTTGAATATCTAGACGTGTTTCTTCTATAAATTCATCTGAATTCCCCTCTATTGTTAACGACTGGAACCCAACTAATGCTTGATATAAATCTTTATCGGCATCTAAAATTAAGGAGTTTGTTTGAAATGACGTATCATACAAAGACTGTATAAGCTTCTCTACATTTCTATCATTTAAATACAGTAATATAGAACTGGACAATAAAGATAATAATAAAGGTGTACAAAAGAGTATTAATAATTTTTTCTTAACTGAAGTATTCTTAAACATTGTTTGTCTCCTTTACGAGCTTAGGAAAGTTCTATAGCAATATGCTGTGTGTTGTTCATTAATGGCTGTTTTTGCATTGATTAGTTCTCTCGATTAATTAAGACATAAATATGAATATAATTAACATTTGTAAAAATGGCATCAAAGTTTACTAAAAAAGAGCCTGCTTAATATCTCCGTGCTGTATTATTGTTTATAGACCTCATTTTCGTTCGCTCTATATTTGTATAAGATGCTTTCGCATAAATTATTTTTTCGTACTATCATTTAATACACGTATATATCTACCTTTCTGGCATCTTTCCTACTTTATAATAATGAGGCTCAGAAAAAATCTCCCCTTACTGTCTACTTTTAGTAAAATGGCATCAAAGTTTACTAAAAGAGCATTTGTAAAAACAGAAAGTGCACATTCATAAATAAAAATTAACTCAACCTTTTATAGAAAATCAGATAATGATTAATCAATTGATCTAGCTCTTGACTACATCTAATGACTTTTTGGCTTGTAAGTCCCTCTCTTGTTGCAACTCTTGTCATTTCCTCTCTTTTTTGTTCAATGGTTCGTTGTAATTGATTCATTGTTAATACTCCTTTGCAGCACAATTTTATCAATCAAGATACACTTCAACCGTTTGTTTTAGAGGAGTTTCCCTCTTGGTTTATTAGCTTGAGCTTATTATCTAAAAATGACATTAAAAGGCTATTTAAAGCATTTATATTTTGTACTTCCTCAAGGAGTTTGATCAGTATTTCTCTTTCAATTTTTACAATTGATTCATAGTCTGATTTTCTAATAAGCTCTTTTAGTATATTGCTATATTCCATAACATCCCCCTTTATTTTTTTGTTTTCATGAAACAACACTACCATCGATCAATCCTTTTAAAATATATACGACTAACAATTATTCGTTGATTTACAATACTCTTTTAAACAATATAGTTGTTCTTTATCCTAAGAAAAATGGTGTACTTGTGGCATTTTTTACTTACATTGATGTTCGCTGTATGAACCACTTGCTATAATCCTTAGTAAAAACAGCAACATAAATCACAAGAGGAGCTAAATATATATATATCGCAGTTATAAGGAACGATCATAATAGCCATTGTTAACGTTGTCATTTTCAATGCCTATGTGATACTCGATGTTATTACCTATCTTGTTTTTACATATAAGTATTTTCCTTACTATTACATAATTTAAAATATTATTAAGAAATTACATTAGCCAAAATCATGCACTTAATATCATGACAAAACCTTACTATAGTTGGTGGCATGTATATGATATTTAGAAAGGCTTTTTTCTTGTTGCATTTCGTAATAAGAGCTAAACAGGTATATTACTAAGGCTCAGGGCACCTTTTCCTCTCTATAGTCTATATAAACAGATAATAGATAACAGTTACTCAAATGCAAGTGAAAAAAGTACTCAAACTCCAAAAGGGGACCATGGTGTAATGCCAACTTGCAGCAAACATAAATGGCTAGGCTAAGATGTGAAATTGTCCAATAGGATGATAACGTGGTTTGGTTGAATAGCTATTTGAATGATGTTTTCTTAATACAAATCTAGCACTAATATAATACTCCTTTCTAGTTTCGACATATTATAACAATCTTGTCTCACAAATATCTCACAAAAAATACAAAAGCTATTTATAATATTCATCCAAAAAACGCCTTCAATTATTAACAAAGGCGTCAAGTATGTTCGAATTATTTGGAACATAGATTGATTAATAAGAGTAGGATGAATTAATAATGATAGTGAAAGGATCGTAATGTGGTGATATTGTTAGAAGGTAAAATAAAGCAGATTACTTTGAAGGGTTAGGGTTAGGGTTAGGGTTAGGCCAACGCCATGTACACCATATGATTGCGATTAAAGCTATTATTTCCATAGTTAAAAAGAAAATATCATCTAAATCATTTATACCACCAAAGAAGATTAGCATAATCATTGTAATGAAACTAGCCATTATGTTTATTAAGCGATTAATTCTGTATTGCAATATTCGCGAGAGAATTACCATAGCAATAGGAATTTCTAACAGTATTCCAAATACCAATAAAAGCTCTTCGGTAATTAACGTTCCATTCACATTTCCCGTCATCATTTCCTGTAGAAGCCCAGGTCTAAATAATTCATGTATATCCCGAAAAACGACATTTAACAATACAAATATCCACAATGCTGAAAGTGTTGTTTTTCTATTAAGATCAATTATTTTTTTCTCTGTATGCAATCTCATTCTCCTTTCTTAAACGATCTTATTCTAAATGCTGTTATTGCATTTAGCATTCATGTTTTTATACTTAGAGTGACATGAAATAACTAACGATCGTAACATTCTTTCTGCTCAAAAGACTAATAAATTATCTAAAGCAAATCTAATTTCCAAGTATTAATTTTTGTGTATAAGTAGAACGATAATTTAATCACTTCACCCAGCAAGTATAGTTACTCTACAGTTATAATTACTTTCCCCCTAGCACGCCCGGTCTCAAGATACTTAAGCGCTTCAGCTGCTTCATTTAACGGGAAACATTTATCAATGACTGGTACAACTTTCTTAGATTCAAGTAGCTCCTTTAAATAAAGCAAATCTTCTTTGTTCGTATGAACCGTTCTCATCATACCGATAGTCTTCCTGCCTGTTCGAGAAACACGTCTTCCTTTGACGTTAATTTCAATTAAACGAACCATATTCGTAAATCCTGCTATAGCACAAGTTCCATTCGTTCTTAACGCCCTCTCTAAATCTGAAACAGAACGATTTCCTACAGCATCAAAAATGAGATCATATTCAATTCCGTTATTAGTAAAATCATCCTTTGTATAATCAATAACGTTATCTGCACCAATAGAGCGTACCAATTCCACATTTTTTGTGCTACATACCCCAGTTACCTCTGCCCCTATTGCTTTCGATATTTGTACTGCGAATGTCCCCAATCCTCCTGACGCACCATTAATCAACACTTTCTGCCCTGGTTGAATTTTCCCTTCGTTGCGTAAGCCTTGCAATGCAGTAAGGGCAGCGATTGGTACAGCAGCTGCTTCCTCAAAAGATATGTTAGCAGGCTTCATAACCAATGCACCTTCAGGGATTGATACATATTCTGCAAAACCTCCCAAGCCTGTTTCAAACTTCTCTCCAAATACTTCATCACCTATCTTAAAATGTGTTACATTGCTACCAACCTCAACGATCTTTCCTGCAATATCTGCACCAAGCTGCATGTTTTTAGGCTTAAAGAGACCATTTTCTATACGAGCTAAAAATGGCTTCGCTCTCATAAAACGCCAATCAAGTGGATTAGCAGCTGCTGCATTCACTTTTACAAGTACTTCCCCTTCCTTTGGAATCGGCTTTGCTACTTCTTTGTATTGAAGAACATCAGGTGACCCGTATTTAGTGAAAACAATAGCTTTCATTAGTTTCCTCCTTCATGTTATTCATTTTGTATAGAAAATTTTGGTTATTATTGAATTTTATTCATCTTTAGTGTATACTATACGGTGTAGTTTACATATAGTCAATACCTATTTTGCACTACACGGTGTAGTTTATGTAAAATTTTTTAGAAAGTGAGTATGAAGCGATGGATAACAAAAAAGTTTTGGAAACATCAAAAAAACGTCAAGCTATTATGGACGGGGCTATTAAAGCATTTGTAGTAGAAGGATACGAAAAGGCATCTATGGACCGTATTTCCCATCATGCAGGAGTTTCTAAACGTACAGTTTATAATCATTTTTCAAATAAAGACGATCTATTCCAAGCAGTGTTCAAAAGATTTTTATCTGAACAAGAATTATTAAAAAATATAAGCTATAGTCCTGATAAAACGATAGAAGAACAGCTTGAGCTCTTTGCTGATGCAGAACTTTTTCTAGTTAATGACCCTAATCGACTAGCATTGTGTAAAGTCCTTACTACTGTATTTATGCAAGATTATCAGCTACTTAAGGAAACAAAATCTAAATATGGTCCCCCTCACGATAATCTCGTAGCATGGTTAACATCAGCAGATGCAGATGGACGAATGAAAGTACCTGACCCATACATGGCTGCCCAAATTTTTCATGCCATGGTTGAAGGAGCTTTAACATGGCCTGCACTTTTCCAACCTTGTCAGAGTAATGAACAGTTTAAGCCTTTAAAGGATGAAATAATAAAAACTTTTTTAAGCAGATTTGGAAAGAAAACGTCATGCTAGTCTAGTTCCACAATCAAACTTTCATTAAATTAAATGTTAGTTGACTATTAACGCAAAATCTCTATCACTTATATTTAAGCGATAGAGATTTCTATTGTTATACTATACACTCAATGTGTCCACTTTTCTGCCCATCTTTCCAACGCTGTAATCGTTTCAGCTAAGTCTTTACCTTTTTCAGTCAACTCATATTCAATCCGTACTGGAGTTTCAGGATAGACATGCCTAACGACATAATTATCTTGCTCTAAATTTTTTAAGCGCTCCCCTAATACACGATGACTAATGTTATCAATGTCATCTGTCATCTCTTTAAAGCGCTTCGAACCTGACAATAACGAACGAATAATTAAAAGAGTCCATCGCTTTCCTAATAAATCACATGTGTGTTGGAAGTTTGCACATGACTTTGATTTTTCCAAACAATTCACCCCCAAAAAGTGCTTAATAAGTGGCAGTTTTTCCTTGATTTGTTTTTGCAAAAAATAATTGCGCACGTATACAACAAGATGTTTCCTCATCTTTTCTTCTATTTAACGCTGACAATCGCGTAAACCTGTAATTTGATATGATATTGTGAACACAGTAACAATGTTTTTGAAAGGCTGTTTTTCACCTTGATTGTTGTTTTTAGCACTAAGCAATTGCCTCGTATATAACTAGAGTACATGGCGTTTTTCTTCTGTAAAACGATGACAACCGTATAAGTAATAATGGCAGCAAAGTTTATTGAAAGAGCCTAATGAAAAGAGCTTTGTATTCACATATATTGTCCCTTTTTGTACAACACTAAAATATACATGTATGCCCATATAGAATTGTATATCTTTTCGTTTTTTAATCTCATGATACTATTCTTAATTTGTCATCATAACACGAAAGTTACAAGAAGGACTTATATATTTTGACAGATGTGTTATTTCATTATATCATAAAGAAATAGTTGGTTACATTAAGTAAGTAAATAATATAAAGTTACTATAATATTCTATTATGAAAGGAAATGAGATAAATGGTCCGATTAAGTGTGTTAGATCAATCACCCGTACCTGAAGGTGTGACACCAGTCGAGGCGATCAATCAAACAGTGAAGCTCGCTCAAACAACAGAAAAGTTAGGATATCATCGTTATTGGGTTGCTGAGCACCATAGTTCTACTAATCTTGTAAGTTCCACACCAGAAGTGCTTATATCACATATAGCTGCAAAAACATCAAAAATTCGTGTAGGTTCAGGTGGGGTCATGCTTCCACATTATAGCTCATATAAGGTAGCTGAAAATTTCCGTATGCTTGAAGCGCTTTACCCAAACCGCATAGATTTAGGAGTAGGTAGAGCTCCAGGTGGCCATTCACTTTCAACAATGGCCTTAACAGGAGGAGATACGAAGAAGTTCCATCAATATCCAAACCAAATCCAGGAATTAGTCGGTTATTTACACGAAGTTGAAGAATATAAGCTACACCCTGGGTTAATAGCAACACCTGAAATATCAACAGCACCTGAACTTTGGATGTTAGGTTCTAGTGGTGGTAGTGCTAAATTGGCAGCCGAATTAGGCGCTTCATATACATTTGCTCATTTTATTAATGGTAATGGTGGGCAAGGTGTCGTTCGTCAATATCAAGATAATTTTAAACGTTCTCCCGTGAATCAACAGCCTCATACAAGTGTTGCTGTCTTTGTCACTTGTGCTGAAACGAATGAAGAAGCAGAAAGCATAAACAAAAGTATTGATTTAGCAGCACTATTGTTAGAAAAGGGCGAGAGTAAACGTGGGGTTCCTAGTATTCAACAAGCGCAAGAATATAATTATACTGAGATGGATTACATGAGAATGAAAGAAAATCGTAAGAGAATGATCGTAGGTAACCCAATCCAAGTAAAAGAACAACTAGAATCATTAAAAGAATCTTACAATGCAGATGAAATAATGATTGTAACTATTACGCATGACTTTGATGCTCGAGTACGCTCCTATGAACTCATCGCTGATGCTTTTGGAAATACAAATTAACTTATAATGATACAACATTGACTATTGTCTTTAATAAAAGAATAAATATTTGCAATATAACTATTTACTACCTTCCAAATATATAATATACTGGATAATGATAGAAATACTAAGGAGGTCTACACATGATAAACGAAATAAATAAATCAACGAACTTAATAAATTGTAATAATCGGCCTCTATTGGATTCTATACTTTAATAAAACATATTTATGATGCATATAAAACCATAGAGAGCCTCTCTATGGTTTTTTTATGATGATAGAATAAATATGGCGCTTTATATTTTAGCTAACCATATTTTTCTACAATAGTGTTAAATACTTTTTTGCGCCTCTCTTTTATCATTTTTTTGAGGTGCTTCACTAAGTATTTATATAAATTTAAAAGACCATAACGGTCTTTTTTTTATTTTATTTAGGAAGGTGATGGTTAAGATGAAAAAGCATATCAATCGATTAAGTAGGTTAATAATATTCCGGTTTTATTAACAAGGCTCATTTTTCGTAAAAGCAAAAAATACCCATTATTAACGTATAACTAAAAACAGATTTCAAATTGAGAGGTGAACTTGTATGCACAATCCAGATTTTCTAAAAAACCTATCCCTTTGGCATTTCTATGACTTAATGCGGGAATGGCGAAGAAAAAAACAAGTAAGTAAGGATTAATAATAACTACATTGAAGATACAACCTTTATAGAATAAAAGAATAATCCGATAGGGTCAGACTTACCAAATCTATTATTTCGAAAAGAGCTGATAGTCTCTTTTACGATTTTAGGGGGTCTGACCCCTTAATCCTTTTTAATAATCATTCTTATAATCTTAGCGACAAACTTACGAATGGATTTCTATCATTCTACTTATATAATAACCGTAAAATAATCTTTTCCCATATGTTCCATGGTATTAAACGCTTCATGAACACGTTCATTTTTACACCTTTACCAATTTTATAACGAAGCTTTGGATGGTGTTTATTTGCTACAGATACAATCATCTTTGCCACATCTAAAGGATTCCCCAAGTTTTTTTCTTCCTTTGCTAGCTTTCTTCAATTTTTGCTAAATGTGTTGCATAAGGAGACCCCTCACTTCCCAGCCCTGTAGAATTGGATCTTCCCACCTTCCACACATTTGTAGCATATGAACCAGGTTCAATCAATACAATATCAATTCCGAATGGCTTACATTCTATGCGTAGCGACTCACTATAGCCTTCTACTGCATACTTCGAGGATACGTAAGCAGATATAGAAGGAAACCCTATCAAACCAGAAACACTACTCATATTAATAATCCGACCGCTTCTCTGTTTCCTCATTATAGGTAGAATTGCCTGAGTCATTGCCATCAAGCCAAATACATTCGTTTCAAATTGCTTACGGTACTCATCAATCGTTACTTCCTCAGCAAAGCCTCCCACTGCAAAGCCTGCATTATTGACGAGTAAATCTACACTGTTATACTTTGAGCATTTTTCTACTAACTTATTAATAGATTCTTGACTCGTTACATCAACATATTCTATATCTACTTGTTCGAGTAAGTTGTGACTATTTAATTCCTGTTCAAGTTGTGCTGATTTTGTAAGGTCCCTCATAGTTGCGACCACATGAAAACCGGCCTTTGCTAGCTCGATAACCGTTACATAACCAAACCCGCTTGAAGATCCAGTAACGATAGCTGTCTTGTTAATCATCACTTTCCAACCTTTCTTTGTATGATAAATACATAACACTCATATGTTAGATTACTGTTTTATCCATAATTTCACTTTGTAAATTATTGTTTTTTTGATATAGAAAATATGACATTATTAATATATGGGTAATTTTTCATATAATAACTACCAGAATTTATTTTCTGTATATATTACAATATACCCTTTTTATCACTTGTCGAACAAAGGATAATTATTGGGAAGGAGGAAAATCTAATGTTGAAAGAGTTACATCCCAATATTCGTATTAGAATATATACGTCGTTTTTGAGTCGCGTGATCGCTTCAATGATTTTCCCATTTATGGCAATCTATTATACGAGAGAGTTAAACGCTACTTATGCAGGATTTTTTATATTAACTCAAGTCGTTATCCAATTTTTCTCTAGTTTATATGGAGGCTATTTTGCTGATACAATTGGTAGAAAAAAAATGATGGTCATTGGTGAATGGATGAAGGTATTCGCCTTTCTAGGTATGATCACAGTAAATTCCCCCATTTTAACATCACCTTGGGCTACATTTTTAATGGTCATTATTATGGGTGTGGCTTCAGGGCTTATAAATCCAGCAGCTGAAGCAATGCTAATCGATGTAAGTACGAAAGAAACCCGTACTTTAATGTATTCAATCAACTACTGGGCTGTCAATTTATCAATTATGCTCGGATTACTGGTTGGAGGTTGGCTTTTTAAAACTCATTTTTTCGAGCTACTAATCATATTATTTTTCATCTCTATCATCACTTTAACGATGACAATCACTCTTATTAAAGAAACATATACTTCAATAAAAACAGTGGAAGCGTTGAAACCGTACGGAATAAAACCACTACTACTAAGCTATCAAACTGTGATAAAAGATATTCCATTTGTCTTATTTACCATTGGTGGGATCGCAATATTATCACTTGAGCACCAAAGAAATAATTTTATAGCAGTAAGATTAGAAGATGAAATTATCCCAACAGTTGTGTCTCTATTTGGAAATATACAGTTTTCCTTAGATGGAATAAAACTCTTAAGTTTATTATTCGTGGGGAATACGTTAATCATCGTATTGTTTACTTCATTTGTTTCAAAATTAATAAAAAATAAAGCAGAACAGCCAATAATGTATACCGGGTGCCTACTATTTGGTGCTGGTTATGCGATTTTGGCCTTTTCAAACGATTTTTTATTGTTGTTTATTGCAATTATTATTTTGTCCATCGGTGAACTATTGTTTGTTCCAACTAGACAATCGATTCTAGCAGACATTGTAGATGACACTCGTCGTGGTGCTTATATGGCATTTAATGGATTTGTTTTTCAAATTGGCAAAATGTTCGGGGCACTCGGTATCATTGTTGGACAACAAATCGGTGGAATTGGAATGAGCTTTCTATACATATTATTTGCTTTTATCGGAATAGCATTTGCGAGATTAGGAGTTGTTAGAAGTCATGAAACAACGAATGAACATGCTTCATAAACAGCAGATTAATGCTCGTAATCTTTATTATATTGTCTTATAGTTGTAGAACAATAAAATGTCTCGTACGATGGATCTTGTTCCTCAAAAAAATGTTAAAAAAGGCTGTTTTCACATTGATTGTTCCTTTTCGTTCTTAAATTTAAGTACGTATGCATCTTTTATGGCATCTTTTCTACTTTTATAATTATTGAGCTCTTATAAAACACGTACTGTCCATTATTTGAATTTTACGAAAAGAGCCTTACAAAAAGAGGATGACACATGGTCATCCTCTTTACAGTTATATTATTTATCTAACTACTGCTTTTTTAAAATTTTCTCTAATTCATTTTCTACTTTATCTACATACTTAGAGAACTTGGACATATCATGTTTATTTACTTCTGTTACCATTTTAGCTAAGTCACGCTCAATATGATCAGCAGATGTTTCAACATGTTTCACTGTCTTTTTATCTGTAACATCAGCTAAAATAACATCAATAATTGTAGCCTTCACATCAGTTGCACTAACTTCCTCAGCTAGGACTAGTTCAGCTAAAATTGGAGCTAACGCTTCAGCAGATAAGCTGCCATCTTTAAAGTCTACAATTAAGTTATTTAATTCTTCAATTGGATCAACAGCAAATCCAATTTGAACTAATACTGGGTCATGGTCACTCGCTGCACCTGACGCTTCTGTAAAGTCTGTATTAATGTTAACAATGTCTACTTCAGTATTAGCTGCTACATTGTTTGATACTAAAATGTGGTCTAACACTTGTGAGTTACCTTCATAAATATATGTGTAGCGTTCTTCCTTAGGTAACTCTTCAATCATGTTTGTTAATACGTCACCTTCTAGCGCACGTAATGGAGCTGAGAATTCAAAATCGTTCATGTCTCCAAGTACTACAAAGTTTGCATCTGGATTTACTGCTAATGCACCATCAATGAAGTCGTTTAATACTTGTGATTTGTCAACACGACTAGGCTCGCTACCTAAAACAACAGGCTGTTCACTACCATATAACGCTCCGTCACCACGTTTTGAATTTAAGTGATTCGCTATAACAACGACTCTTTCACCGTTGAACTCAAATTCAGCTGCAAGTGATTTACGAGAGTTACTAAATGCTTCATTTGTAGGGTCGATGCGTCCAGGGTTCATTGTTAAGCCATTTTCATCGTATCCTACAGCAGTTGTTGCATCACCAGCTGGTTTATCAACTAGACTTACGCGGTCTGGGTTATAAATATACCCTACACGGATGTTACCACCTGGTTGTCCACCATCCATCTTGTCTTCTGGTGCGATATCTGTGTACTTATAAGTCGGTCCACCAGCTGCTTCAATTGCTGCAATTAACGCTTCATACGTTAAACTAGCGTCAGTTGTACCGCTATCAGTTGGTCCATCATTATCTTGTACTTCTATTAATCCAACAATGTCAGGAGTTTTTAAGTTTTCAATAATTGAATGAGCAATTTTGTCAATTTTCTCTTGATCAGTTTCAGCAGAGAAGTTTTCGACATTGTATGAAGCTACTGTTAATTTATCTTCTGCTTTTTCAATGTTCGTAATTTCTCTTTCTAATCCACCGTCAATTACTTCTGGTAGATCTTCAGTTAGTACTAGCTTAAAGTTACTGTAATCATAGCTTAGAACACCAGTTATTGATCCAGCAAATTGATCACCTGTTTTAAGGTCCATATCTTTGCCAAGCTTCACTAACAAACGCTCTGGATTGAAGTCTTCCGGTGAAATGATTACACCACCAGCTTCAGAACGATATGAGTCAACTGCACTGTCTACTACAACTGGAACTTCTTCGTATTTAGGATGTCCAACAACTGTCGCACCGTCTAATACGATACGCATTCCTTCTAAGCTTTCGTAGAAATCAATGCCATCTTCTTCAGGATCAAATTCAGCAAATGCATCATTATCAATCACCTTAGTCGGTTGAATACGGTCATCTCCGATTACAACAGGTGCTGGTAATGGTTGATTAGATGCTTCAACAGTTACTGTAGATCCTTTAATTTCTGTCGTTAATAAATCTTTTGCGTCATCGTAACCACGCGGTTTAAACTCTTCAACCTCACCTGTAACAGATACAAGGTCGCCGACTTTCACACCAGAATTTTTGAAGTAGACATAGATTCCTTCTGATGTACGAATGTCGTCATCAGCTTCTACTGATTCCATGAAGAAACCATTTGAGCCATCTAAGTGTGTAACGATACCTTTTACATTTTTAACAATTTCTCCATCATATAATGAAACATGTCCTACACCTTGAATATCGTGAATATCAAGGGAGTCAAGCGGTAAAATTGCTTGGTAATCGAACATAGCAACATCACTTGTTTCACCGTCTTTGACAACAATTGCTTTAATAGTTACATCTTCTGTAACTTCAATAGCCTCATTATATACTTCACTTGCAGTTGATGGATCTGTGCCGTCTACTGTATAGTAAATGACTCCATCTTCTACTAAAGTTGTTAATTCAACTGTTGAGCCTATTTCGATTGTGCCAGATGCTGGGTTAGCAAATACAGAGAATGTATCTTCAACTACATCAATTGCAGATCGTGGTGTAAGCTTATATTCACTAAAATTATAATCAATTACTCCAGTGATATAATCATACGTTTTACCTACTTCTAGTAGACTACGATCTTGTGGGCGTAGTTTAAACTCACCGTTTACATCTACACCAGTGAAGTTTCCATTACTATCTACTTCTGTAATTGTTACATTTTCAACTTTTACTAATTCAGCTTCAACAGCTTCGCCTGTAGTGCTAGTTAAATCAGCTGACGATATGAATTGTGGTGCTGGTACACCTTCATTATTGACGATTACGTCAATAGCATCTACTTCTAATTGAGCCATATCATAATATTGATTCATTGTACCTTCTGCTGAAATACGGTCACCAATATTCGCCGCAATATCACCACGAACGACGATTCCAGCTGAATCATCTTGTACGAAAAGATTTGTTTTTCCACCTGTTACAAATGAAGCAGTGACAACTCCTTCAATTTTCGCTTCACTACCTACTTCAAGTGCGCGTGTATCTGCGATAGATTGCACTTCAAGTGGTGCTTTTACAGTATATGAGAATGAAGCAACGTTACTTGCATCCAATCCTTCTTTTACTGCTATTGCTTGAATCGTTACATCTTCGTTGATTGCGATTGGTGCATCATATAATGTGCTTTCTTCCGTTGGTAATGTACCATCAGTTGTAAAATAAATGTCTGCACCATCAGTTGAAGTTGACAATGTAACTTCTGTTCCAGCGTCTACTTCCCCTGAGCTAACAGAAGCCTTAACTTTTGAAGCTTGTGTAACTTCTCCATCAAAGCTTGTCCAAGTAATGTTATCAATAACAATTTGTTTGCCAGTTACATTTACTAACTGAATTTCCACCTCTTCAGCAATATTTAACTCTTCTACTGAAAAAGTATGAATATCAGTGTCATCAAATGCTTCTGATAATCCTTTTGATTCACCATTTATAAATAACTCTACTTGTCGGTTACCAATTCCAGTAAAACCTTTCTTTAGATCTACTGAAAAAGAACTAATACCGTCTGGAATTGGGCTAGAAATAATACTACTATTGTCGCTTGAACGACGTAACATTAATCCCTTACCATCAATTGGATAATCACCTTCATCACGTGAAGCAACATATGACCAAGTCACCCCATCGTTTCCAACAAATGAGTCTGTTCCATAACTTCCTGTTGCATTAGAGTTGTCAAACGTTTCAACAAAGGTTTCTGCTGCAAACGATTGACTCACAAGTCCAACATTAAATAAGTTGAACACTAATAAAGCCACCAATACGAAGCTTGTTCGTTTTCTAGTAAGCTTAGACACTTGCATTCTCCTCTCTTAACTATGTTCTATTGGATGCGTTTACATTGGGAGCAAAAAAATAAAGTTACAGAAGTCTGATGTATGACTTCTTACATTTGCTCCTATTTCATTATAACAGGATTTATGTAGGTATTGAGTATTGTTTTAAATGTAAATCTTGGGATTCATAAAGAACAAAAATTCTAAATCATCCTTCTTTTTTTGCAAGACTATTTTCGTATTGGTTATTGTTTAACTTGAGCAAACGCTCCAGGATTTGCTAGTAAAGCTTGTAATCGAAGTCTTTTATATACTTCTGTATGTGAAGCAATCAAAAGTTTTACTTCCATAACGATCATCTTCGTGACAAGATTGTTAGTTAAATTCTTTAATTTCATTTTCGTTTAATCTGAAAAGATATTCAAAATCTATATTCTCCGTTGAGAAGCGATGTCTATTTATAGATTTTTGTAATGCTGTCTCCTTATGATTTACATCGTATAATATATATCCAATCAGCATATATCTATTAAAATAATAAAATTGCCCTAACAATGTATTGCTATTTTTGGCAGACTCTATTTCTTTCTCACCTTCTATGAAGGTCGACCATTCAATAGGTATCGACATTGCACCATAAGGTTCTTCCAATATAGAAACATTTTGCTTCAATAAAATACTTGGTCTGTAATAATGATGTACCGCTTCTGTAACACTATAGCTTCGCTTCTTTGTTAAATAAAAGTCAATGTAAGCGACTTGTTCACCTGGGTCAATGTTCCATACAATATAATATGAATGAGGGTCTTTTTTATTAGCTTGCCACATGATTGGTCCACCCTCAGTATCAATGCTAACCATACTCCATTGACACTTCTTCCATACCCAATAGCTTGTACCATATATATCATTTTCAGAAATAAAAGGTACAAATACATTCTTTTCATTTAAATAAAGCTTATCTTGAATTTTACTAACTTTTCCTTCAGGAAAAAGGTTGTTCATTTCAACAATCAATTGTTCATTTGTTGGGAAATCAGTTGGTTTTGTAAAGTAAACCGTATTAAACAATAACAAATGAAGTGATAATCGCAACTACAGAAATAACAATCTTAAATCTTTTGTTAGTCATTTATTTTTTCTCCCCTCTCAAAAATCGATTTTGTAGAGTGGAAGTACAATTGTTTTTCAGGAGTCGATATGAGAAGTCCTTTCCCATTTTCTTCAATATAAATCATCGTTAACAGTCCACTTCCCCATTGGGGCTTAGTATCCAAAAGTAAGTACGGAAATCTTTCTTTCCTGTCATTTTGTTCAACTCTTAAATAACGACTTTCATACCATTCTCCATCAGGATCTTGTTCTAGTGTATATGATGGAATTTGTTCAATTAACATAGCTTTATTTAATATATTAGCCGGTGCAGACATATGTGTATTTATCATATGAGTATCTTCTACATTAGAAATATATGTCGATAGCTCATCACTTGGATACAACAAATGATAAATAGGGACTGTTAATAGCGTAGTAAAAATGAAGATGTAATTCGCTAGAAACCCTGTCCAAGCGAAAGCTCGATAATTTTTCCACTTATCTATTTTTCTTCGATAAACTAGAAGTAGTATCCACACGCCAATAGGTAAGATGGCTATTTTTACTTGCGTATTGAATATATTCCAATTGATTGCTAGAGAGAACATCCCAACTAGAAGTATGACAATAATTTTCCATATGCTTATCTTTTCCTTTTTTTTAGATAATTTCAAGCAAATATAAGCAATTACTCCCCATGAAATGAGTGTTGAAATAAGCATAGGAACATTCCTATCAAAATCAAACGTAAATGTCACTAAATCACGCTCCTTAAAGGTACTTTTCGAAAATGTGTATATTTCTTAGTAAGGAAGTACCCTACTTAATAGGCATGATGTGTTTTCTTATCTCATGTAACATATAATCCGCAAAGCTTAATAAGCTTTCGTCTGTAATATTCATTTTTCCTAATTGACCTATATACACTTTTACAGCATCATCAACTATTTTTCGATATTGTTGAGGCAAGTTTTCCTGACCCCAATTCCCACCTTCAAGTTTTGAACAAATAACACCTTCTGTTACATAAAAAAGTACCCGGCACAAGTTTAAAGTGAAATAGACTGCATCATTCACAATTTCATTTTTGGCATTTTTAATATCGTACCAAATAGCATCAATATAAATATCTCTTGGTACTTCTGTAAAAACTTCTTCAATTTCTTTTCCATATAAACACTTACCTCTATGAAAAATAATAGTCAAATGGGCTGCTAATTCAGGGTCTGTATAGCCTCCGCATATATAATTATTGTCTGATAAGTACCTTTCCTTATGAAAATTCGAATAGTGCAACTCAAACGGTGTTGGATGTACGATTTCATGTGCAAATCTCTCGAGAATGACACTCATTTCCACTCCTTTAGGTGGAACATTTTCTAAATGAATAATGGTATGAATGAGTTCTTTTTTTGTAGCAAAATCGATTGGTTTTTTTACGACAACAACAAAATCTATATCACTGGAATCGTTATAGCAGTTCATCGCTAGTGAACCATGTAAATATATACCTACTAGATTATTATCTAATATACGCTTATATGTATCTATGATTTGATTTAATAGTTTAAAGGGCTCCATTTCATACCTCGTCTTATTTTTTGATGTTATGTAAAGGCTGTTTTCGCATTAATTGTTGCTTCACGTACTAAGAGTCAAAAACGTACACAACTAGAGTTCGTGGCATCTTTCCTTCTGTACAACAATGACTAGCCATGTAAAACCACTATTTTTGGTACTAATTGGATAACAATAGCAACAAAGTTTACTAAAAGAGCCTATATAAATTACCAGTTTATATTATATAATTAATTGCAATAATAGAATATACTTCGGAGGAATATTATGGATGATATTAACAATACCAGGAGTATTACTTATAGTGCAGGAACAAGTAGTGAACTTGATAAAGCTTTAGCTAGTAGACTAAGTCCTATCGAAGCTGCAAGAAAATTTATACACTGTCATTTTCCAATTTGTCATGCAGCTATACTCGCAGGAAGTGTCATAAGAGGTGAGGCGACAGAGACATCTGACCTTGATATCGTTATTTTTGACAAAAATATTGATCGATCGTATCGAGAATCACTCATTTATTTAGATTGGCCTATCGAGGTTTTTGTTCATAATTTATCTTCCTATAAGGAATTTTTTGATAGTGATTATAAAAGGGCAAGACCAACTTTACAAAGAATGATTTCCGAAGGGATTGTTATAAAAGACTCTGACATCATAGGTCGAATCAAACAAGAGGCTAATGAAATATTAAGCAAAGGGCCAGAACAGTGGTCCGAAGAGACGATCATTATGAAACGATATTTCATTACTGATGCCCTAGATGATTTTATTGGCTCCTCTAATAGGTTCGAAGCTATCTTTATTGCCAATACGTTGGCTGAATTGGTCCACGAATTTGTACTAAGAACGAATAGGCAATGGATCGGTACGTCCAAATGGATGGTTCGCTCTTTAAATCATTTTGATAAATCGTTTACGAAGGACTATGTCGAAGCGTTTGATTTATTCTATCAAACGAATAATAAAGAAAAAGTCATTGCATTGGTAGAAAGCGTGTTACTTCCCTTTGGAGGACGTCTATTTAGTGGATTTTCTGTAGGTAAAAATAAATAAGAGTTTGCCCTTACTATTTATTCGGATCTTTCATCTATAATTCATATTGAACAAGTGCTGTTCCGCTTGCTCACACGTAGCAGCAAGCGGTTTGTTTACATATACATCTATTATTCCGTATTGAGAACTGAGCATAGTACATTACACAATATCAATTTTTGGTTGACTCCAATCCGAAGTACTAAACTTCTTCATGCAACTCCCCTTTAACTCCCCATGCTTCATAGTATACTAACTTTTGTAGATCTTGACGCTTTTCCCAGTTATGGATTTCTAGCAAAGGAGCTTTAGGGTAATGATCTGTATAACCAAGTGATAGAAGTGCAACTGGGTCAATATGAGGTGGAATATTTAGTATATCTCTAACATCATTCTTTTTGTAAAAACTTACCCAGCCTAGTGCAATTCCTTCGACACAAGAGGCTAACCACATATTTTGGATGGCACATGAAACCGACATAATATCCGTTTCAGGTATCGAATTTCTCCCGAGTACATGTGAACCACCGCGTGTAGGGTCACATGTAACACAAATCGTTAGTGGCGCTTGCTTTAAACCTTCAACTTTTAAATCTAAAAAGTTGTTTTTCTTCTCCCCTTCATAATGAATGGCCAATGCTTTACGTTCCTTATCCGCCGCCCAAGCTAACTGTTCTTTCACTTCATCTGTAGTTATTAAAATGAAATTCCATGGCTGCATAAATCCAACTGATGGACCGCTATGCCCTGCCTGAAGAATTCGTTGAATAGCATCTACAGGTAATGGATCAGATAAAAAGGATCGAATATCTCTTCTTCTGCCGATGACCTTGTAAACGGCATCTCGTTCTTCATTAGAGAACATCACATCACCTTCAATCAAAATATTGTTTGTATACTGCAATTATAGCATGTATAGGTTTAGTTATAGTTTATGATAGGACACCTTAAATGTTATTCATGTTTTCCTAAAAAGCGTAAAATAAACAGGCTGTTATCGCATTAAATGTTTCTTGTCATACTAATAATTATAAATCAAGCGTTGAGTATCTTTTCAAACGTAGAAAAGCCACTTTATAATAGTTACAAGAGATCCATTCGCAAAATAATATTTGCTAAATTTAATATCCTCATCTCCATTATTAAATACGGAATGATTCCTTAATATTCAGTTATGTGACGATATGTCGCATAACTAAGAGGCTGACACAAAAGTCAGCCTCAAGAAATTTCAACACATTGCTCTGTAAGAACTTATGTACAATTGAAGCTCTTAACGTGAACAGGCTGATAGAAATAAAAGAATGTAATCTCTTCTTCGTTCTTATAGCAGTAATCGATATCATGTAAACAACCGCTACATGGAAAATAATATTAACGATAGATTACTTTCAATTTGAATAAATAAAAAAACAATATGACTTACAGCTCCATCGTATTTAACATGTCTCTGAGCTTAATCAATTCATCTTTCGTAACTGTGATACCTTTACCCATTTTTTCGCCATCAGGAGACCACTCTCTAATATCAAATTTCGGCTCTCTATCGTTCCAGCTAATACTTCTAAGCTCTTTTGTCCAACCTTTCGCTGACTCAGAAAGAACTCCAAATTTATCTATTACTTCATATTTTATATTTGCCATATGATCACCCCATTGTTGTATAGTTTGTTTTCTATAATAAAATAAAATTACAATGACAACAACCCAATGCATCTTCTCAAATAGGAATACATCCTCCCTATCTCCCATGTATACAATCAATTCGATTATAATCTTTATTTTCAACATGGGGTATATAGTAAAAACTTTTTAAAAAGAGATAAGAATATTAATATCTAATAAGTTAACGGAAAATTTAACACAATCACATCACCCATTTAATGTAAAATACAGATATGAAGTATGAGGGGGATTATTAGTGAAAAAGCTTTTATCACTATTTACACTTGTTTTTTTAGTAGGATGCAATTCAGGTTTAACTTTTTCAGAAACAACTATGAACCATGTTGATAAAGATGTTAGGAGATTTTTCGAATCGGTGGAGAGCAAAAATGGAGTTCATCTTTTTTTTGATGGCGAAAAAACACTTTATGTGCTTTTAAATGGAAAAAATGTAATACAAGGAGATCAAGCTACTTACTATACGGATTTTAATGTAGAAGCTACTGATGATACAATAAACGTTCGGTTTAACAAAGATGAAACTGACGATTATACTAATAAGACCTTAAATAATCATGTATTGTATAAGTTAAAAAAGGATAAGGATTATGAATACATTCGGTTTTTTAGTAATGGCCAAGAAATACCTATCGATGTAGTATCAGGTAACTAATTATGTTCTTCTATTCTAGGCTACTAAGAAGTCTTTGAAAGATAAGCAAATGATGTTAACCTGACATATGTTTACCCCTTTCTAATTATAAGATGGGGTAAACATAGCTGTTCGCTCTACAAGTTTTGAAATCAAGTTGTTTTACTTTTCTTAATGATCCTCTACATCAATGAGAAACACTTTATCTTTAAAGCCACCTCTATTTTGGTTCTTTAAATCTCGCCTTTCCTCAACTTTTTCAATGGTTACATGATGAACTTCTGCTAATGCATGTATGAGTTCAAGTACGTCAGCTAACTCTTCTACAGCAGATTCATGATCTTTAGCATCAAGATATTCCTGCACTTCTTCTATTAGTTTTTTCTTCAATTCTTCCGTATATTCTTCATCTGATAAGTGTTTAATTCGATAATTCCTTCCTGATTCTTCAATAATTTTAGGAATGTAATCACGAACGAGTTTGTTATACAAGGGCATAAAGACTCTCCTTTGAACAATTGATCTTTTCTTAATTGTGATTTGCTGAACAATATATATAAAAGGGAACAAAGCTAAAGGTGAAAAAACTATTATACACATTCAAAAGGAGCCTCAAAAAGTCAAGTATTGACTAATTTGAAAGCCCCATAGTTATTTACTCACATTACATATATTTTTCAAGGAATGCTGACACAGTTCTATACACTTTTAACTCATTCTCCAGTTTTGAAAATCCATGTCCCTCGTCTTCTAACACCATATATTCAACATCTCGACCTTTTTCTTGTAGTGCAGCTACGATTTGATCTGATTCTGCTTTTACAACACGTGGGTCGTTTGCTCCTTGAATAACAAGCATTGGTTTGGTCATGCTATCTAAATATGTAATCGGAGAATACTCAATTAACTTTTCTTTGTCTCTTTCCGGGTTTCCAACCCATTGATCCATGATTGGTTTCCAAAACTCAGGTACAGAATTAATAAACGAAAACAAATCACTAGGACCAAAAATATCCACTACAGCCTTAAAATATTCCGGATGTCTTCCATGGAGCAATAACGACATGTAGCCACCATAGCTTCCACCTATTAGGAAAATCTTATCTCGATCTGCATAGCCATTTTTAATTAGGTATTCTAACCCTTCAATATTATCAAGGCGTGGACCATGTCCCCAATCACCTTCAACCATTTTTGTAAACTTTAATCCATATCCAGTAGAACCTCGGAAATTAGGTGCAAAAATACTAAACCCTTCACTAATTAAATATTGAAACACACCTCTAAAGAATTTACGTTCACCATACTGAGGTCCACCGTGTGGCCAAAAAATAACATGACCATTGCTATTTGTAGCTTTTGCTTTAAAGAAGAGTGCTTCTATCTCGAGTCCATCAAACGACTCATACTTAATTACTTCCGGATCGACTAACTGTTTCTCATCTACACCGAGCACACGATTGTTTGTTAGCTGCTTCCATGTATGTGAGTTACTTTCTTTTTTATAAATATTTGCTGGCTTCGTAGCAGAAGTGCCTAATAAATATAAATGACCACTTTCTGTAACAGTTAACTTTTGAACCTCTCCTACTGGACTCTCAACCTCTTCTAATTGCTTCGAATCTATTTCGTATCGATATAGAAGATCTTCAACACCCTTTTCGCTAACAGCGTATAGTTGTTTATGTTGTTTATCATATTTAATCATTTTGAAGCCTGCACCAGGTACTGAAACTAGTTTGTTAAACTCTTTAGTTTCAATATTAAATTTAGCAATATATGAAAAATCCTCACCATAATCTGTTATGAGAAAAATCTCTGTCTCTGAAACATATACAGCATCTGTTACAGTGTGCTGCTCATTCGTTTCTGGTGTTAAGGAAATTAACTCCTCATTTACTTTTACATAGGATAGCTTGTGAGTGTTAGAGAAAAGCTTACTAATAATAAAGCTCTCTTCACTAGGACTAATATCTAGTAAAAATGTAGCCGCGCCTTCCCCATCATGAACGACTTGTTCTTCCCCTGAATCGAGGTGATAGCAATAACTCTTTAGGAAAGTCGGTTCATCTTTTGAAGATGTATAGTATAAACGTTTGCCATCATCTGATAAAATCGGTGAAATGTGACGATTGCCTTCTGAGGTTCTAACTGGCTGTAATTCGCCACCATGTGGAGGAATCATATAGATTTGAGCATTTTCGTCCCCTTCATGATCAAATGCTGCGATTACAAATTTTCCACTCTTGTCATACTGAAGCCCATGGCAGCTTTGATCATTAAATGTAAGTGGATATGGAAATTCATTTGGTAAATCCATTGCCCACAAATTAAACTTTCCACTAATATTCGTACTAAAAATAAGTTGATTTTCATCACTACTTACAACAAAATCTTGTATTTTATATGCTCGTAAAAATTGTTCTACATCTGGTTTTTTAAATGTTTCCACTCCATCTTCCCCCTAATTAGTAGATTTCATTTAGGCTGTTTTCACAATAGTTGTTGCTTTTCGTTCTAAGATATAAGTACGTATACATCTAGCGGTCGAGGCATCTTTTCTACTTTTACAATTACTGAGCTCTCATAAAACTAAACATTCTGTAAATTTTTTAATAAAAAAACAAAGATTTACGAAAAGAGCCATAAGTTATTATGTAATATGCTCACTATTCATACTTTATTTTAAGTGACGGCATTGTCACTTTCAAGTTTTTTTTGTTAATTTTCTTAATTTTTTTATTATGTTTATTATAACTTTTTCAATGGACATATGGGTAATATCGAATTCATAAACTATATATCATAAACAACCAACGTTAGGATCACATATCAAGGAGTGTTCATAATGAAAAAACGACATCAGATTCATTCGGACGATGTGCCTCAGCCAATTAGGGAAGATGGAGCAGGTGCTACTGATCTTGGACCTAGAGACATTTTGAGAGATATTGAGAACCCAGATATGCTCGTCCCTCCTAAGACTGATGCTGGCAGAATACCTAATCTAAAGTTCTCATTTTCTGATACACCAATGAATCTATATCACGGAGGATGGGCACGAGAAGTGACTGTTAGAGAACTACCAATTGCAACTACAATCGCAGGTGTCAATATGCGTCTAACCCCCGGTGGCGTACGTGAGTTACACTGGCATAAACAAGCCGAGTGGGCTTATTTACTTCTAGGGAAAGCACGGATTACAGCAGTTGATCAGGATGGTAGAAACTTTATTGCAGATGTAGAGGCAGGTGACCTTTGGTATTTTCCACCAGGTATTCCACATTCCATTCAGGGATTGGATGGAGGCTGTGAATTCTTACTCATTTTTGATGATGGAAATTTTACGGAGAGCGATACCTTTATGCTCTCGGACTGGTTTGCTCATACACCAAAGGATATACTGGTTAATAACTTTGGAGTATCTGAAAGTGCTTTTGCTCATATACCTACCAAGCAACGATACATGTTTCAAGCACAAGTTCCTAAGCCAATTAACAATCAAATAATTCAAAGCCCCTATGGAACTGTTCCAAAGAGCTTTACACATCGTTTAATGGCACAAGAGCCAATCATAACTTCTGGGGGAACTGTTCGAATCGTTGATTCTACCAATTTTCCTGTTTCAACTACAATTGCAGCTGCTCTAGTTGAAATCAAGCCTGGTGCCATGAGAGAAATGCACTGGCACCCAAACACAGATGAATGGCAATATTATCTTACTGGTAAGGGAAGAATGACAGTATTTGCAGCAGAAGGTACCGCACGAACCTTTAATTATAGGGCGGGAGATGTCGGTTATGTCCCGTTTGCTTTCGGACATTATATACAAAACATCGGAGAAGAAAGTCTTTGGTTTTTAGAAGTTTTTAAGAGTAACCGCTTTGAAGATATATCTTTAAATCAATGGTTAGCTCTCACACCACATGAGTTAGTGCAAGCTAATTTGCATGTAGGGCCAGATCTAATGAACGCTTTACGAAAAGAGAAGTGGCCAGTCGTAAAATACACTAATACGTAAATATTAATTACGTAAATTGTTATTGATCTCCTCTTTTCCTTCACAATAAAAAATCAATACATTTTGAAGAGTAAGGGCTTTGTACGACTCTAGTGTTGTTGTTGCAGTCATTGTAAAAAACGCCTTCTTTTTAGTCATCTCCTGATTGAAATACACAAAAGGACCTTCAAATAAATTCGACGCTTTTCGAAAACACTGATTAATTTCTGGATAAAGACATTATTCTGTACTATGTTCACTGTTTACTATTAAAATCTTGTTATATTATAGTGTTTATTACTCCATATATGGACAGCTTTGCATTTAGGGTAGTGCCGTTTTTTGTTGACTACAAGATAAGCAGTATATACATAATCATAATTAATAACTTAATTGCCCGAGGCTGAAACCTTTTAAAAGTTCCACTAATATGGGAATCTCGACACTTATTAGTGGAACTTATTTAGTTTTAAGATTTTACGATCAATACCGATTTCGCCACCTGATCATCATGTACCACAAAACGTTCGGTATGGTTTGACTGATGGTTCTGGTGGTGTGCTATATTCAACCTGCTCTGAAGTGTGGCCGTATGGGTTCGAAAGAACGTGTAGTAGCCGCTCCATCACGCTATAATCTCCGCTTTCCACTGCTGCATCTAGCGCATCCTCTACCCGATGATTGCGGGGGATGATTGCAGGGTTGCTACCCTTCATCAACTGTTTCGATGCAGGGCTCGATTCTTGTTGCCTTTCTAACCTCGCTTGCCATCTTTCATACCAAGTAACAAATTCCCCTGTCTTAAACATCACAGTATCTTGTAAAGTATCAAAAGTTAATGCACGGAATGTATTCGTATAGTCAGCACGATTCTCTTGCATCATTGTTAAAAGATCTTTAATAAGAAGTTCATCCTGTTCCTCTTCATTAAACAGGCCAAGCTTTGCTCTCATACCTGAAAGCCAATGACTATAAAATATACCATTAAATGCTGAAATCTTCTCCTGAGCGATATCAATTGCTCGTTCCTCATTAACATGTAGTAGGGGCAACAAAGATTCAGCAAACCTTGCAAGATTCCATCCACCTATCATTGGTTGATTACCAAAAGCATAGCGTCCTTGTGTATCAATCGAACTGAACACCGTAGCTTCATCATAATGATCCATAAAGGCACAAGGACCATAATCGATCGTTTCTCCGCTAATGGTTGTGTTATCAGTATTCATTACTCCATGGATAAAGCCAACAAGCTGCCATTTAGCAATAAGTGAAGCTTGGCGCTCGATTACTTCCTGAAGTAGTGCACCGTATCGATTTTCATCGGCACTGACATCAGGAAAATGCCGATCCAAAGTATAATCTGCTAGTATTTTGAGTTCTTCAACTGTACACCCATTCCGAACGTATTGAAAGGTACCAACACGGATGTGACTAGCAGCGATACGAGTCAATATAGCACCTGCTAAATCCGTTTCACGTATAACTGGCTCACCAGTTGTTACTACTGCTAAACTACGTGTAGTAGGGATATTTAGAGCATGCATCGCCTCACTAATAATATATTCCCGCAACATCGATCCCAGAGCTGCACGACCATCACCACCACGTGAATATGGTGTCCTACCTGAACCTTTTAGCTGAATATCAACAAGCTCACCTTCAGGCGTATGCTGTTCGCCTATTAGTAAAGCCCGACCGTCCCCTAGCATAGTAAAGTGCCCAAATTGGTGTCCTGCATAAGCTTGTGCAATAGGCTGAGCACCTTTAGGTACATTATTACCCGCAAGTATCGCGAGCCCCTCTTCACTTTGTAGTTCCTGGACGTTCAACCCTAGTGTAGCTGCAACTTGCTCGTTAAGTATTATTAACTTAGGTGATCGTACAGGGTTTAAGCTTAAACTAGAGAAGAATGACTTCGGTAAACGAGCATAACTATGATCTAAGCTCCATCCGATTCCTTTTTTACTTGTCATTGTAACTCCTTTGCTATACATATTTTTTGTAGTCCTTATTTTTTTACAAACACAGTACCCTCTTTTTATATCACTGTTTTTGCATTGATTATAGTTTTTCGGTAAATTGACAACCGTATAAAATCTCAGTTTCAGTTCTAATTTAGTAATAATAGCAGCTAAATGCACAAAAACTGCCTGACAACAACACTTAAGTCTCATCTGAGTATAAATCTAAAAAACGATAAGTGGCACTCATCAATCATTTTATATGTTTCTTATTAACCATTCCTGTAGTTTATGTCTTAAAGTAAATAACGATACAGGGTCATCTACTAAATGCGGATTTGATCTCATATTCATTAACGTTTCAGAGTTTCGGCCAATTTCTTGTTTCATCTCTTGTAAACTACCATCTAACACTTGATGCGGTTGTGTAAAGAAAGATGATATATCCTCTGCTAATGATTGTTCAAACCAGTTGAACCTCTCTAGCAATTGATTTGTAAAGGCATCTGTTACATCAACGTAATCCTCATTTTCAACAAAACTTTTGTATTTATTATATATCATTTCATTATTTGGCTGCAGCATTCCAAACAACTTTCCAGCACTCTTCAGCATCATCTGAGAAGGAGTTCGTCTCAAAAAGATATTCTGTTTTGTAAAATGTGTTTTTACTGCCAATCTATTAGCATCTCTTCGCCAATCATCTAATATTTTGAAGTCGCATTCTAATTTCACTTTTTCTTCTTCATATATCTTGTTAAATTCAACGCTCATTTCAGTTAAAAATTCCTGACTATCTCGTAGTACTTCTCCCGACATTTCAACCCATTGTTCAATAGAATCGCGTAATTTAGGTAAAATCGTTTGTTCAATATATTGTTGTATTTTCATGTTCATTTCTTCATTTATTTGATGATGGATCGTTCCTAAATCACTACGCTCACTAATCATATTTGAACATTCTTTTAATATTCTTGGAATATTGTCTTCCAATTCCGATCTATACTCTTCTTTCCGCGATCTGAACATATTTATAATCACTTGTACTTTTTCTTTCTCTATATCACTTAGTTGGTGAATTGCCCCATTTAGCTTCAATACCATCTCTTCTTGTGATTGTATTTCATTCGTTAATGCTTGTTCATTCTCAATGCGTTTTTGCAAAATATAAGTAATCGTTTCTCGAATATAATAGAGAATCTTTTTCGTACGTTCATGAATGAGCTTTTTATTAGTTAAACCTGATTTCACCGCATTCGCTAATTCATTAAAGTTCGATTTGTTCATTTCATGTTTCGTATATGAGAAAATTCGAGCATTCGGGAAATACTTGTGAATCATAGCCTTAGTATCAGCTATCGTTTCTTCATGTATATCTTTATAATAATCTCTTTCTACTGTCATTGAAACAAAATGCACAGGTAAAGACGGATTCATTTCTTGTAGCTTAATTAACAATTCCACCTCTTTTTCTGTCAAAATGTTGCTACTATCAAGAACAAAAATTAATGAATCTGCAAGTGATAAATATTTAAACAACATTTGGTTATGACTTAAGAAACCTGGCGTATTCATCATTGTTATTTGATGTTGTTGTAGAAATGTAGATGGTAGCTTAAAATCAAACATTGTATTCGTGTCAATCGAACCAAAAGAAAGCGTTTGATGAAATTCACTTAAATTTGAAATTTCTTTAACATCCGAATCCAAAACCTCTTTGATTTCCTTCTTCTCTCCATTGTTAAATACGACAAATGGTGTAGATCGATTCTCTGCTAAAACATGATCCCCAACCAAGGAATTGATAAAAGTTGCTTTCCCATTTTCAAATGCACTTGCAATTAGCACACGTTGTGTTTGTAAAGTTGTTAGTTCGTTTACAATCCACTTCAAACGATTACCTACATGTAACGCGTGTTGGTTTGACCAAGTTAAGATGTCATCAAATAATGTCAGACTATCCTCAAGCCCGTTCTCATACAGATGATCTGTTAAAACGTGTTGTTCACATTGTCGAACAATATCAATAGGGATGTCACCATTAAAAACCTCATTCCAAGATAAGATCGCTGCAGATACAAACATCGCTTCATTATCAGGTGTAATATGTTTCCATACGTGTAAATAGATCGGGACAATTGTTGCTAACTCTTTAATTGAATATGGTCCATGAAGAAAATCTATATATGATTTCTTATATAGTTCACTTAACTTCTCCCACTTATGAAGTTTGTTGTCTTCATCATCCTCTCCAACTAATATCTCATTTATCACTGTAATCCAAGCAAAATAGTATTCTTCGTCTTTATAGCTCATCCAAAGTGATTGGACCATTGACTCAAAATGAGATAAATCAATTTGGTACAAAATAAGCAAAGGTTCTTTAAAAAGATCGGGGTTTATTGATTTCGCCCAACCTTCATCTATATATATCATTAAAGTGTTATACCACTCGATTGATCCTAATCGTACTGCTTCATTTTTTGCAAGCTCAATCATGCTAAAATAATCTTCTTGTTCCTCAAAATAATTTTGTGCTAACTTCGTTACATTCGAATAATCTGGGTTAAATGCAACAGCATCTCTAATAGCTTTATTCGCTAACTGTTTATTTCCTTGTTCAATATAAAGAGTATGTAACTTTAAAGAAATTTCTGAAGTAAGTGTATTAGAGGTTGTTATAATTGAAGAATAAACATGCTCAGCCTCAGCATACATCTGTAGTTCAAGGTATGCATCTGCAATATTTTTCTGAGCCCAAGGTTTAAGCTCATTTTCAACCTTTTCCCATTTAAAAATGGCTGCTTCGTAATCATTACTTAAGTAGTAAACCTCCCCTTGAGCGTACCTAATAAAAGATAACTCAGGCTGTTCACGTTGCTGCTCGTTAACAAAAAGCTCACCAAGCACACGAATAGGATAACTTGATTGATAATCTCCCATAAAAGTCTCGTAATAAGACTTATTAATTAATTGTTGTTCTACAGTCATGACATTCCTCCGATGTATTTATTGCTAAGCCCTATAGCCAAAACTGACCGCTGTTACTGTATTCTACCAAAATTCTAAGCAAAGTAGATTTCAATACACTTTCATTTTTGTTACAAACAAAGAGAAAACTGTAATGATTCACAATTTAGAAGAAATAAATAACTTTTTAACAATTTATGCTAATGTAATACTATAGATTAATAACAGAAGGGAGTCCTTGAACAGTGTTGACAATTCACCATAAAACATATATTAAAATTCCAAAAGAAATAGTATATAAAACGATTACTTCTGCAGATGGCTGGAATGCATGGTTTACAGACCAAACATCTTTACATATGAATGCGGAAGGTACGGGTGATATTCGGTTCAAATGGAGTAATTTCGGAATTGAAAATGCAAACCTTGAAGATGGTGGGAAAATAATTGAGAGTATCCCTAATAAAAAATTTGTTTTTCAATGGTCACCAGGAACAAAACATACTACAGTTACTTTTAAGCTAGAGCCATATAAAGAAGGTACATTAATTGACCTCACCGAAACTGGTTATACTAAATCGGATAAAGACCTCAAGGCATGTATAGGGTGTGCAACAGGTTGGGGAGAAGCACTTACCCTATTAAAGATATACCTAGAAGAGGGAATTGTTTATAAACAGGATTTATAAACAATAGTTGAAATTGTAATAGTATAGGAGTATCCAATCAACTTAATAAATTATTGCTATTATCACTAAACTAGACAAGTGTTAATGGATATTCCATTGATACTAAGCTGAACAACTACTACTACAAACATTAGTTGAAAACAGTCTATATTTATAAGATTCTCTGCACCCTACCAACTTGACCATCAATTAATCTTACTTTAATCCCATGGGGGTGATGAGGAGAGTTCGTTAGAATGTCTTTTACAATACCTCTAGTTAGTGCTCCAGTCATTTGATCTTTTTTTAACACAATCTCTACTTCAAGTCCTCGTTTAATGTTTGACCTTTGTTGACCGTTCATTGTTATCACCTGTTCTCCTTTATTATGTAATACGGTGTTTGCATATTTATAACAATTATATATGATTGATAAGGCTTTTTTCAAAGCAAGTACATTCATGAACTCTTTTGTACTTTGTTTTTATATTGTCTTAATCTTCACCATTATAATAGGCAAAAGCTTGAACAGGATGTAATGCTAACGCTTTAGCTGCTATTGTATCTTTCATTTCTAGACTACCATCAATATACACATGAAAATAAGACTCTACATCTATAAACTGATTTTTTTTGTACCCTTTATGCACCCAAGGATCATCCCTAGTCCATGCTTCTAATCGATTTAAGCCTTTTTCTATGGCTATCTTTTCTGCCTCTCGTTCTAAGATTTAACACGTATACATCCAGGGTTCGTGGCACCTTATCTACTTTAAAAATTATAAAATCTTATAAAACTTATCTTACTGTCCATTTTTAGAAAAAATAGCAACAAAGTTTACGAAAAAAGCCTAGTTAAATTATCACAAATTTATAGAACGATCGATAGAATGAGTACCCTATGTTAAAATAAAATCTATAGTTACATATATAGTTTTTACAATATATATTAACTAAATTATTGGTGGTGTAAACTATGAACAAGGAACAGAAGAATAAGAAACTTACTGTTACGAGTGGCAAATTGAAAGACATAGACGCTCAAATAGAAAAGTTAAACATTCGCGGTTCTGTTACTATTCCTCAGGATGTAAACGTTAAAGTAATATCATCACATGGATCTAGCTCGTTTCACTCAAAAGTTGTTGCTGATCTCTTAAAAAATGCGGGTTCTTGTGTAATAAAAGGGAATATTGAAATAGCTGAAATAGAGAATATGGGCAATTTACATATTATGAATGGAAAAGCACAAAAGATTGTAAGTTCAGGCAGTGTTACAATTGATCAAATACTTCAAACAGATCAAATGAAATGTAACGGAGTCGTGTTTGCAAAAGGGTTATTTGCAAAGCAATTTCATATCAAACTATCAGCCAAAAGTCATATAAATAAGTTAATAGCTAAAGAAATCATTGTGGAACGGGATAGAAAAACTATCCCCTTAGTTGAGAAAAAACTAGTAAGCCAGTTTATTAAAGGTGAAAATATTCGTCTTTCTCATGCAGAAATCGATGTTGTTGAAGGGAATATTGTAGAAATCCGCAAGGGTTGTAAAATAAACACGCTGTATTATAAAGAAAGCTACAAAATCTCTCCAAACTCCCAAGTCTTACATATTAAAAAAAGGGGATAGAGGCATTGGATTTGAAACAAATGCTATTTCGTTGCTAATATTAATCATCCCTATTTTATAGATTTAATTGTAGCACTTATGTTACTCGTTTTCATTTCCCCCTTTGTTTTACGAACTTTCAACTCTGTCCAAACTCAATTGACTTTTTGTCAAGATCGACATATTCCAGTTACTCTAAGTATTTCTTTTCTTTTATCTCTCCTTGTTTCTTACTTGTTTTTGTTCGATTTATGTTAAACGCTTTATAAAATTATAGTTGATATAGTTGTAAAGGTAAGAATATCCTATATACTTTTGTTGGTATGTATAGAGGAACATAATCTTGATAAAAACAAAAAGAACTAAGCGTTGAGCTTAGTTCTTTTTATTTACATGGTACAAACTTTAGTTACCGTTCTGGTCTTTTTTTGAATCACTTTTCGTAATAATTTCATATGTGAAATCAACGAAACCTTTTGTACCAACAGGTGGTGCATACCAGACGATCATATAGTTTTTACCGTCTTTAAATAGTTGACGTAATTCTAATGCATCTTCGTCAGTTACATTAAATGGCTCTACATTGACAACTTTATACTTTTTATTCTTGCCATCTTTACCAACAGCTCTTTCATTAATGAACGTTACAGCATAATCAACATATTGCCCTTTTACTTCATTGATTGATTGTAAGCCATCTAATGAATTTCCATCATGAACATAGCCAATTTCTGGTATTTCAATATTATCAATGAACCAACCTGAATCATTGTATCCCCAGTCAGTCATATAACGGAAACCAACTAAAATCTCTTGACCAGCGTAATCAGAAAGATCAAATGTTTCTTTTTGCCAATCATCATAATGCCCAGTAAATCCTGGAAGGTTTTCTTTAATCTTTGGATAACCTTCTGGCACGATATCCGAGCGCGTGTTTTCATTTGCTAGGCTTGTCCAATTTTCGCCACCATCAGTTGAAACTTGGACAATTCCAAAGTCCCATTGTTCCTCAATATCGATATAATTATCGAATTGCAACGTTGCCTCGTTTACATTACTAAGGTCAGCTTCTAAAACGATAAAATTATCTGCTTCATCGCCTTCGCTTGCCCATAATACTTCATTACCTGATCCTAGTGGATCTTGAGCTACTTCCCAAGGAATTGGAAGGAAATCAATTCCATCAAAGTTAATTGTACGAATCTTATCATCTAATTCAATAACTTTGAAGTTCCCTCCCCACGCTGGAACACCATCCTTTTCGAAAGCAGCTGCAGATTCAAAATTCACCTGTAGATCAATGCTTTCAAATTCATAGATTCCATCACCTGGTTGCGCGCTATCAATAACTAGTGCTGTGTTAAATCTACTAAATAGTTCAGGGAAATCAATACCTGTATTAAATGCTGACAATTGGTTGTTTACACTTTCTATACCATTAGCTTCGTCTTTGATTAACTCTTGAATAAACTCTGTTCCAAATTGTTCACTTAAGTAAAGCTGTAGTAAATACGCTTGGCCGTAATCTGCTAACGTTTCTGGAGCCATTCCAGCTGCTAGGAACTCATCCCACTCTACAAGTGAATTTTCTGGATGATCTAAGAAATAATTAACATGACCCATCGGATGTCCATAACCAGTTAAGTACTCTGCATAATCAGACATACCCTCATTTATCCAGTTCTCTTCATCACTATCATTATCATCATGAATTAAATGTTGATATTCATGCGCAACCGTTCCTAGGAAACCATCTAATCTATTTTCCCAATCTAACGTATCAATTGTTATAATATTACGATCAATGTATGTTTCAAATAGAGAATAATAAAACCCTGCAGTAAAAAATGGATAGTTTGGATCATTGAAGTTTTCATCAACGATGTTATCCACTAACATGATGTTTTTACCTTCTTCAGATAGATAATAGTCTTCTGGTAAATCAAGAATTGCAGGTAATTGAGCGTGCTCTCCAGTTAAAAAGTCTGATTGTCCGAAAAACTCTGTTTCTACTGGATAAATATTATTATCAAATTCATCTCGTAATTTATCAACTTGTTCCTGAGTGACTACGTGAGCTGGTCTTGGGTCTCCCTCTGGAAAAGAAAGATCATCTGCAACCCATACTTCTACATTTTCACCGACACTACGGAGAGTGAATGTTTTCAATTGTAAATCTTGGTTCAGGAAATATTTAGTACCGCCATCAAATGAAAAAGTACCTTCAGATGAATTTTCTGCATCTACTTCCTCACCGTTTAAATTAATATTATCAACTTGAGCAGCAATATCTTCTCTTGCCTTTTGTAAAAATCCTTCGTCCTCAGCTTGTGCTCTTAGCTTCGCTCCGATATCTAAAACATCACCATATCTCTCAGCATTCCAATCTTTCGAAGCTGCACTCACTTGAGCCCCACTAAAAGAAGGTGTCAATAAAGACAGTGTTAGTGCTGTTGCTGAAACTGCTGAAAAAAGCTTCTTTTTCATATGTATTCCCCTTTCTTTTTTCTACAATCTTTCTTGCAAATATGAGCAAATTTAAAAAATAATTGAAGAAAATTGTCGTCTCCAATCGCTATTATACAATAGTATTCTAAAGTTTTTAAATAGTTCAATTATATTAGTTTTATGAGTTTTCTGTATTTTAAATATAAGAATTAGTGCTATTGTATTATTTTTTTTGGATTTTTTTCAATACTTACAAAATATTACTATTTTTTAACCTCTTACTTCTTTTGACTTGCATTCTAGTAAAAAAATATGTCATTAAGTTCTAACTCCTTAACTAGCACTTACCTCTCATAATCAAGGAACTATTTTATTCTTTTTGTATGCTAATGGAGTCATATTGATCGACTTGCGGAATTTATCGATAAAATAGCTTGCACTATTAAAACCTACCTGATAGGCAACTTCAGTAACATTTATATCCTCTTGTTGCAATAAGACTAGGCTTTGCTGAATTCGATAATCCATCACATAACCTAACGGTGTAGTATTTAACATCCGTCTAAAATATCTACAACATTCAGATCGACTCAATTCGCCTGCTTTTGCAATAGCTGCTAACGTAATTTTCCGCTCATAGTGGAGATGAATCCAGTTCAACATTTTTTTCATTCGCTCATTTTTTACCACTTCCGTTTGAACATATTCAAGGTTAAATCTGTTAACAATTAAGCTTTTCCAAATATTCGCTAGTTGCATAGTGATATCAATTTCAAAACATGCTAATTGGTGCTCAATTAACTGCTTAATTTCTCCAATTACATCTAGTATGTTTTTCCCCCAATTTTCATTTGTGTCTACATACAAATAAGGTAGATTCGTAGCTTGAATATACGGAGTAACATAGGTTGAATATAATTCTTGTGATAATAAAAAGTGTGGAGCAACATTCAAACAAATATAAACACATCCTGATTGATCCTTATCTTCAGCCATATGCAAGCAACCACTATTGATAAATAACCCATGACCTTCTTGAACAACTATCCTATCTTCATTTATTTGAAATATTGCTTCCCCTTTTTTAATGAATACAAATTGAACTTCATCATGCCAATGAAGTGGAATATATCCATGTATATTTTGCTTAATCTCAGTTTCGTAACATGCAATAGGTAGTGCAACTGTTTGGTGCTTCGTTTGCTCTTTTAAGCTTTGTTGGTCCACTTTAAAATTCTTTACTTGCACACAACCACCTCAATATACTTATATTTTATAGTGATATTTATGTATAAATTCTAATTATTTTCACTTATTATAGCACTATTATTATATTTTATATGGAGGTTACATTATGAAAAGACCAACTAGAAGAACTGGATTACTTCTCGTTATGATGGGAGCTCTATTATGGGGCGTTGGTGGTACAGTTGCACAAAAACTCTTTCAACAATACGCCATCGATGTCAACTGGTTAGTAACAACACGATTACTCATCGCCGGCTTATTACTCATATCGATCCAATTTGTTCGAAAAGACCGCACTCAAATACTCGGGGTATGGAAGAATGGGAAGGTAGCTATACAACTCATTATCTTTGGCTTATGCGGGATGCTTGCGGTGCAATACACTTACATGGCATCCATTAAACTTGGAAACGCTGCTGTTGCAACACTGTTACAATATTTAGCACCAGTGTTTATTATCGTTTACTTAATAATACGTAAACAAACTATTTTAACGAAGCGAGATCTACTAACTGTGTCTCTCTCTTTAATCGGATGTTTTTTCTTATTAACTAACGGATCCTTTTCACAATTGTCAGTTCCAACCATTGGGATAGTTTGGGGTGTGTTATCTGGCGTAGCATTAGCATTTTATACTTTATATGCCGTTCCTTTGCTGAAACAATACGATTCCCTTGTCATCGTTGGCTGGGCTATGATTATAGGTGGAATCGCTTTAAGCTTTGTTCATCCACCTTGGCAAATAGATTATTCAAGCATTAATGCACTAAGCTTCTTTTATCTCATATTTGTCATCGTATTTGGAACAATGATTGCATTTTGGTTTTATATCGAAAGCTTACAAAGTCTCTCACCTAAAGAAACAAGCCTTATAAGTAGTTTAGAACCATTAGCTGCTGTATTAACTACGGTATTTTGGTTAAAAGAGCCCTTTGGATTTTTTCAATGGCTAGGTACCACTTGTATCATAGGGATGATTATATTGTTGGCTCTAAATAAAAACTATTCAAAGAATAATCATACGAATAATAAGCCTCTAACAATTAACTGATGCCGGCTAATTGTTAGAGGCTTAATATCTTACGTTACAGAAAACGAAACACTACGTGATAGGATTTAAGAAGTATCCCTTCTAAAGTAACTTTTCATACACTTTGTTGCTTTTTTTATTTACATTTGAATAACTGATGTGTATTAAATAATTTTTTTAGTCTTTTGAGAAGAAAAGGTGTCACGAACTCTAGTTGTGTACTTATTTGCCTATTAATACGAAAAACAACAATTAATGCGAAAATAGCCATACTAAATGACAATAGAAAAATGAGATATTAGGCGGATATTATCATTTTATAGAAGAAGAAGTGTCACAAAACTATACAGTGTGTACGTATTTATTGCTAATGAATCATTGCGCAAACAGGCAAATTCAGTGAACATCTGTATTCATGAACAAATATTCAATTATTCTGATTAGTTATTTCATGAAAAAACTGATTATACTCCTTTACTACAGAACTGTCAGGTATATATTTTGCTGCTAAGTCATTATGCAATTTTGCATTTTGATAATCTTTTAAATGAATATAGCAGCTGCACAATTCAAGGTGAGGAAGCCATGTGTAACATGGTTCCTGAAAGATTGTTACACGGTCCTCTAATTCTGGGATATCAAGATTAGTAGCTATTTTATACCAGCTTATTGCCTGAGTTATTTCGTTTTTTATTTGAAAACAATATGCTAATCTACAACACATTTCTGCTCTGGGAGAATCAATTGTAAAAGATGTTAAACAATACTCAATTGCTTTTTCATAATCTTTTAGACTAATATAAGTATCCGCAAGCTTCCAACATGCATAGTTACGAAAATCTTTAGCCTGATTTTCTGTGGCTAAAAAGGTGTCGAATAATTCAATGGCTTTATCAAATTGTTGATGATCTAAACATTCATTTGCATAATGAAGCACATCCCTCGGAGGTAACGTTTTCTTTTCTGCAATGACTTTTTCGTATATCTTTATGTTGCGATCTGATTTTGTTCGGACTTTTTTGTGCTGAATAATAATATTTGCTTTGAATACTTTACCTGAAACTTTAATTTCCTCATGAACATATCCATACCATTTAAAATTACATTCCCTCTTCACTATCCGATTACGATAGATTGTTAAGATAGGCCTTCCCTCTGAGTCAAAGCTATATTGATAAGGCATCATGATCGCATCAGGGTTAAGATCCAACAGGTTTTTCTTTATTTCAGCAATTTTATGCTGACTTTCATTTGGTACAATATCATCTGCATCAAGCCACATAATATAATCTTTCGTAGCTTTTAAGAAGGAGTAATTTCGAGCCTTTGAAAAGTCATCTACCCATTCAAAGTCATAAATTTTATCAGTATATTTCATTGCTATTTCCTTCGTTCTATCCGATGATCCAGTATCAACAATAATAATTTCATCCATTAATTCGGCTATAGAAGATAAACAATTATCTAATACTTCCTCTTCATTCTTTACAATCATACAAAGGCTAATTTGCATGCTTTCACCTCCGTTTAGAGCTCATTGTTGCTAATATTTTATGATCTATGATAGAAGGTGTTACAACGGATACACAGATCTAGAAGTGAGGGTATATATTTGAATCCTATACATGCAGTTTAAAAACCTATTAAACTTGTTCAAATTATTGTATGTGCATGGAAGAAAAAAGTGTTTACTCGATAGTTTGAAAGGTTTTAGACTCATCTTTTTAGCTCGAGTCTCTCAGTAAGAGTTGGATAAATCGATAAGCTATATACCTTTATACCAGTCATAATAAAACTTCGATAAACTTTGTACAGTTCCCAATAAAATGCACACTTAACCCACACATGAATTACACATGAAATTCATATTAAAATGTTGTAATACACTTGTAAGAAAAATTTTCAAAAGGAGAGAATACTAATATGAAATTTTTATCTTTAGCAATTGCAGGTGGTCTATTAACTACAGGATTAGGAGCTTCAGGAGTATATTTAACTGAAGACGAAAATTTAACAACAGAGGAAAAATTATTAAAATATGGTACTGAGTTCGAAGGAGGAACCCAAATAGCTATTAAAGATATTCCTCAAGATCTATGGGATGAAATAGAGGCTACTAATTCTATAGATGAGCATAACTATCAACTTTTAGAAGTTTATGAAGACGACAAAACAGGACTCCACTTTGTACAAGACCCTGAAACAAAAGAATATTTGCACAGGTTAAAAACGCTTAAAACAGATATCAATACAGGTGAAATCTTTGACGCTGAGACAGACGAATTATTAACAAAGCCTTCAGAAATTGTTGAACGATTGTGGGTTGAGGTTGAAGGAGGAATGCAAATGTCTAAAGATGATGTTCCAGAAAAACTCATGAATCTTTTAAATGACGAATTAGGCCCTATTGAAGAAGAATATAAACTAATCCAAGTTGATCCAGAAACAGGAGAGCCTATTGAAGAAAACTAAAGTAAGCAAGTTGATTTAATATACAAATATCCATAGGAGCAATGAACCAAAATTTCTCCTATGGATATTATAGTTAGAAATGCTTCTTATACCACTTACTAAACCACAATACATATTTAGTTATACTGGAATATTAATCGTAAATAAAACGCCATTCTTCACATTTTTTATTTCATATTGTACATGGATAATATTAAAAACACGTTTTACAAGATACAATCCAATACCTGTACCACCAGAATTACGATTCCTTGACTTTTCCAATCTATTAAACGGCTCAAAGATTGTTTTTAAGTGGTCTTCTTCAATGAACACACCTGAATTGAATACAGATACGTTAATATTTGTATCTTCCTTCTGACAAGAAATTTGAATTTCTGCTTCATTTGGAGAATACATCATCGCATTATGAATAACATTTCTTAGCCCTTTTTCTAAGAGGTTTTTATCTGTTTGAACGAATATATCAGGATCAATTTCTAAACTTACATTTAATTTTTTGTCAGATGAAAAATAGGAAAAAGAATAAACAATATCCTGTAAAGTTCTAGATATATTCACGTCACTTAAAGATGGATTAAACCCTACATTTTCGATTCTAGAAAGATTCAAAATTTCTTTAACGAGACCCTCAAGGTCCTCCATCACGTTCAAGCTTCGTTTCAAGTAACTATCGCGATCTTTATATATTCCTATACGATGAAGCATCCCTTCTAGTTGACCTTTTACGATCGTGATCGGGGTTTTTAATTCATGTGAAATTGCCACAAATAGATCTTTTCTTTCTGCTTCAATACTTTTTACATGTTCGATGTCTTTTGTTAATAATTCATTTGCAATATGAAGATCATCTATTGTCCTTTGTAACCTAGATGACATATTATTTAAGGTTTCTGCTAGTTCACCAATTTCATCCTCTGCTTTATACTCACTTTTAGTCGAAAAATCTAGTTTCGCCATTTTTTTCCCTACTGAGTTAAGCTCTAGTAAAGGCTTGGATAAAATTCTTGCATAAAACATAGCTCCTAAAATCGAAATGAGAAAAATGACAATGATTACATAAGGAAAAAACCTTAATATAGCACTTTGAGCTTCATCAACAGGCTGCAAGGTCTGAGAAATTTTAATAATATAATCTCTTTCTTTTAAAGAAATTGACTTCTCTAATTCATTTGTTTCTAATAATTCTTGCCTAAGATAATCTTTTGGAGCTGTAACCAAACCATAGTCGCTTTTCGTATCTATTAAGTATACCATTGCATTATTTTCATCCTGATATTGTTGTGAGGCTTCAAAGAACTCTGGTAAAGTCTTACCTTCAGTCTCTTTAATTAAATCAGACATTGCAGTTTCTAACCGATTCAATTTATAATCCTTATAATATCCTGGAAGGAAAAAATAAATTGAAAAGTAAATCATTAAAGAAGCAAATAATAGTAATAGCGTTGTTATAACAAAGATTTTGAAAACAATACCTCTATGTTTCATTTGACTAAGAAATTTACTCATTTATCTTATATCCTAATCCCACAACTGTTTTAATGTAGTCACCGTTTATTTTTTTTCGGAGATTCTTAATATGAGTATCAATGACTCTTGTATCTGCATAAAAATCATATCCCCATAGTTTATCAATCATCATCTCTCTCGTAATCACCTTTCCTTTATTCTCCATTAACAGCTGAAGCAATTCAAATTCCTTCTTCGTGAGGTTCACCAAACCGTTTTCTTCATAAGCTTGGAAAGATTGTAAATCAAGAATTAAGTTTTCATATGTAAGCTGTGTGCTTGATTTATTCTTTGGTCGTTTATTTCTTCTTAGTATGGCTTCTACTCTCTTAATAAGAATGTTAAAAGAGAAGGGTTTTGTAATATAATCGTCAATGCCTAACTCAAAACCTTTAATTTGCTCAACATCATCTTCTAACGCAGTAAGCATAATTATCGGAACTTCAGACTGTTGTCTTATAAGTTGACAAAATTGAAATCCATCCATATTCGGCATCATAATATCCATAATAATAAGGTCTATTTCTTCATATTGCTGAAACATTGTAAACCCTTCAAGGCCGTCACTTGCCAATTTCACACGATACTGCTGTGATAATAAAAATTCGCTAATTAGTTCGCGAATATCATTGTCATCTTCAACGACAAGAATTGTAGGCATGATCATCACTCTCCCCTAATACATAAGCCAATTGGGCATCTTATGAAATATTATCTCATATTCATGTGTATTCTATGTGGAGTTGTCCATTTAATATATAGGAGTTTCAAAGGAAGAAAGATTATGATAAGTAATCAAATTGATTGTTCTATTTCATACTAATAAATAAACAAGGATACAACTATAGTTTCGTAGCATCTCTTCTTCAATAATGATGATTAACTTATAAGATTTTTTTTACTAGCGTAATTTTGTATAAATAACAATAAAGTTTACGAAAAGAGCCTTTTCTCTATCAGAATATAGTTGCTGTATCAATTAGCTTCTCTAGTGCTTTTAATCCTTCCATGTGCTGTTTTACTCTTTTCAAGCATTTAAGTCATCTTAAGAAAAAAACTCAATACATTTGTATTTATGAAAAATCTATCATTTCAATTGCCTGAATATAAGCTCTTCAATAGTCCATTAAATTAGCTATTGGAAGCATCAGTATGTTCACTTGTAATGGAGCATTCTCCTTTTTGAACATATGTGACTTCATTTCTACAAATCGTTTATAAGTCTCCATCATGAGAACCTCGTGAACATATATTGTCTATAGTTATATAAGGTGTTCGTAACTAAACAAAATGATTACTTTTTTTGTTCTTTTGACTCGAACATCTTGAGCATAATAAAAAAATAAATTCGCATAATAAAGACAGTGAAATTAGTCTTTTTTCACGTACCTAATTCAATGCAAAGAAAGGGTGTAAAACTTGTTTCAAAAACGACGGATTTCAAAAAAATTGATTGTAGTTTTTATTATGGCACTTACACTATTACAAGCAACATATCACGCTCAAAGTGTTATGGGATATGAGCAGGAAACTGAAAGAAATGACATGATAATTCAAACAAATAGTAGTAATGAATTAGAAGAAGAAAGCCGAGTAGCTCCACTTCCTGAAAATGCAAAAGGACCAGCTATTCCCATGGATAAAGGATATTTAGTCGAAGAAATAGGAGATGGAATTTATGCAGTAATGGATGGCATTTTCACGACGATGTTCCTCACTACTGGCAAAGGTGTAATAGCGGTTGATGCACCACAGTCACTAGGAGAGAAGTATTTAAATGCGATCAAAGAAGTAACAGATGAACCGATAAAATATCTCATCTATACTCATGCACATAAAGATCATATTGGTGCTGCATCTTTGTTTCCTGATGATGTAGAGATTTTTGCGCATGAAGAAACAGCAAAAATATTAGAGAAACGACAAGATCCTAACCGTCCAATCCCTACAAAACCATTTAAAGGTAGTCAGAAGAAGTTAAAACTTGGTAACAAGGAACTTCTATTAGATTATATGGGGGATAATCACCAAAGAGGTAACATATTTATTTATGTACCAGATCAAAAAGTTCTAATGGCTGTGGATATCATTTTTCCAGGTTGGGTACCTTTTCGTTATTTAGCTCTTTCTGAAGACATCCCAGGGTACATAGAAGCTCACGCTAAAATAATGGAATATGACTTTGACACATTAGTTGCTGGTCACGTTACGCGCTTAGGTACACGTGAGGATGTTCAAACTCAAATTGACTACATGAATGATGTACAGAAAAACGCAGAAAATGCTCTGAAAACGACTGATCTTAATGCAATCGGGCAAAATGTCGGCTTTGAGAACCCTTGGCACCTTATGGATGTTTATTATGATGAGATGATCAAATCTTGTAATGACGCGACCGTTCCAAAATGGATTGACAAACTAGGTGGAGCTGATATATATACCGACACTCACTGCTCCAAAATAATAGATAGTTTACGACTTGATTAATGAAACAATGTGACCTTTGGAATATTATGATTAAAAGTAAAAGCAGACTTTTGCAAGCTGCTTTTACTTTTTGATACCTTCTTAGTTTTACTATTTATTCAACTCCAAGACTGCGACTGCCTCTACATGCCCCGTATGTGGGAACATGTCAACTGGTTGAATATATTTTATTCTATATAGTCTATTTAGCTTTTCAATATCTTTAGCTAGTGTTGATGGGTTACAAGAAACATAGATCACTTTTTTCGGTTTAACCTTTTGAATTGTTTGTAATAACGCATCGTCACAGCCTGACCTTGGTGGATCGACAACAATTGTGTCTGGCTTCCATCCTTCTTTGACCCATTTCGGTAGCAGTTCTTCGGCTTTTCCTTGGACGTAAGTGGCGTTTTTGTAGCCGTGTTTTTTAGCATTTTTATTTGCGTCTTCAATAGATTCCGCAATGACATCCATACCACGAATTTCTGCTGCACCCTCAGCCAACCATAGACCAATAGTTCCTACACCACAGTATGCATCAACAACTTTTTCTTTACCAGTTAAAGCGGCTGCTTTTTTCACTTCTTCATATAGCTTTACCGTTTGGATTGGGTTTAGCTGGAAGAACGTTCTCGCCGATAACTCAAATGATAAGTCACCGAGTGTTTCTTGTATGACTTCATTACCATGTATATGAACTGTTTTTTCTCCGAAAATGAGCGACGTTTTTTGACCATTAATGTTTTGCATAATGGACTTTACTTCTGGCAAACGGTTTGTAATTTCTTTGATTAGCTGCTCTTTACGAGGCAGCTTATCCGTTCTCGTTACAAGCACAACCTGTACTTCCTCTGTTTTAAAACCAACCCTGGTTACAATTGTTCTAATATCTCCTGAGCGTGATTTTTCATTGTAAATTGGTATTTGCATGTCTTGTAATATGCGTTTAAGGACATTTGTCACTTTTGTCGTTGCTTCATGCTGAATCATACAGTTATTGATGCTCACAAGTTGATGTGAGTTCAAGCCGTATAACCCCGCAATGACATTTTGCTTTTGCATACCTAGTTGGAATTGGCTTTTATTTCTGTAATTCCATGGGTCTTCCATACCGATGGTTTCTTCTATTTGAATTTTTTCAACAGGTACTTTTCCATAACGTTCAAATGCCTGTACTACGATATCACGCTTTTGTTTTAACTGCTCATTATAGTCAAGATGCATTAATTGACAACCACCACATTTAACATATAAAGGACATGGTGCTTTAACACGGTGTGGTGATTTAATGCGAATTCTTCTAATAATAGCTTCTGCATATTTAGAATGAATAACCGATGCTTCTGCTAAGATTTCTTCTCCAGGTAAGGCTCCTGGTACGAAAACAACTTGTTTTTTGAAATACCCTACACCTTCACCATTAATGCCAAGTCGTTTGATCGTTAACGGGAATTGCTGACCCTTTGTAAGGGTAATTGATGTATCTTGTTTTTGCTGTCTATTTCGATTTTGTTGCCTTGAGCGATTTTGTCGTTTCTGTTTCATTGTCACAACTCCTAAGAATTTTCAATACTACGCCATAAATACAATGAAGCATAGCTTAAGTATGGAGCCCACTTCTCACTTAGTTCATCCATTTCGTCTTTAGTGGGCTTATCATCCAGTGAAAAATATTTTTTTAGTGCATTTTGAATACCTATATCTGCTTTTGGAAAGAGATTTTTCCTACCTAATTCAAATAATAATACATTTTGTGCTGTCCACGGACCGATCCCACGGATTTTCACAAGAGATGAAATGACATCTTCGTCCGACATGTTGATTAGTTCATCTAAGTTTAGCTTTCCCTCAGAAATTAATCTCGATGTATCTATAACATATTCAGCTTTGCGCTGACTAAATTGTAATTCTCTCAGCATGTCATATGAAAGTTCAGCAATTTGTTCCGGTAATGGGTAAAACCAAACACCGTCTACTTCACTTCCAAATGTTTTCACAAAACGCTCAGTTAGCGTAAATGCAAATTTTAAATTTAACTGCTGATGAATAATACATTTCATTAAACAGCCGTATAAATTAAAATCAAGTACAAGAGGTGTTCCACGGTGTTCCTCAAATAACTTATTTAAATTAGTTTGTTTAAAGTGATCTGCTATTTTTTGAAGAGGAACATTCCACTGAAATAAGTGATTTAATCTCCTCATTACTTCATCTTGAAGCGTACTTTGTTCACCACTTATTATAAAGCTTGGTTGGTTGATAGTACCAATATTTCTCACCGTAGCGATAGTTCGTTCATTATCAATATAAAGTGGTATATTTACCATTTTTGCCTCTACATCAACTTGATTTAATGGATCTAGTGATAAACGTCCCAACACTCTATTAAAATCGTATGGAGACGAAATGTCAACTTCTTTTACCCACATAATTAGCCTTCCTTCCTTTTTTATCATCGAATCTATTGGTTAAGTGCGCCCTTCACCACAATTTTTAAGCATATCTTTATGGGCTATTGACAAATGAAGTAGATTGAAAGAGCCTTCTTCAAGTTGTTGATGGATTCGGTTTGCTTCTTCCCAAGCCTTATCGTATAAAATTTTATCTATTATTCCTTTTAGTCGCGCATCTTCTAATTCATCAGCATCTTGCTGAAAAATTGCTCCAGATGGTAATACAATTAAATCTAAAAATAAATCATCCATATAAGGTATATTATTTTCAACACCATTTTCGTTACAAATATCTATATACCATTGAACAACTTCACCTTTTTCATTAAACATCGTAGTAACTGAATGATGTTTATTTATAGGGAATTGTTGAAGCCATGAATAGCCATCATCAACAATACAGACATTTTGTGTTTCATAACTCACAGTTAATGGCTCAGTAATTTTATTAATTGTTAGTAAAGATATGTGTCCTTTAAAGTCACTAGTATGAAGGAAAGCTTGGGAATACTGCTTTTTTACAACTCGCTTCCAATTTGAACGATCTGCATATTTACGCTTTAGCATGTTATTGTGCACTCCTTGAATTACTCTGAAAGGTTTTACGTTTTTTTAATACTAACAATACCCTCTTTATCACTTTCATTATCCCATTCTACTTGTATTTCAAACGTACCCTCTTCAAAGAACAGAGGAAACCTTCTCCTTATTGAGTCTTGCATAGGAAGATTGTATGCTTCCTGTATATCTACCCAAACAGGACGACCTTCCCGAGATTCTTGTAGTAATTCACCTGAGAAATCATTCGTAAAATAATTAAATATCATATATCTATCTTTTTTATCCACATTAACATATTCATATAAACCTTTGAACTCAAGGTTATGTACAACAAGGCCAGTTTCCTCCTTGACTTCCCTTATAGCACTATCAACTATACTCTCAGGAAATTCAACCTTTCCACCGGGAGGTATAAATCCTTTAAAGCTATCATGCTGCCTATCCAATAGTAACACCTTGTTCCCATCTTGTATCATACATACAGTCCAAATTTTATAGTTAATGTGGTCACTCATTAGAAACTCCCCCTACTAAGAAATGAAATTTTTTAATCAGCTGTTTGATATCTTAATTGAAGTATATTTCCTATAAAGATGATAGCCGAACAGTACATCACGGTTTTCTGACAGTATAACATCGGTTTCGGACAGTATAACACGTTTGTTCGACAGTATAACTCCGATTTTGGACAGTAAAACATGGTTTTAGACTGTATTACATTGGTTTCGGATAAGTAAAACATATCTTTCTGACAGTATAGCATTTGTTTCGGTCTGTACATCACACTTTTCTGAAAGTATTACATCAGTTTCGGACTTTACGACACGTTTTTACGACTGTAAAAGAACTTTGTTGGAAAGTAGGACAATGTGCGGCAATATGACCAAATATCATTGTTATACATGTATCAGATGAGTTTCTATACTTGACACACAAGATAGAAATCCCCATTATTAGTTAAATTTGTTATAATTGCTATAAATAAAATGAAAATATGCCCTAGCATAGTCTACACCGAAATATTGTTAGAATGGTTACCAATTGTAAAATTCTTAATTTTCAATACATTAAAGCCATTTTTTTGAGGAGTGAGTTCATGAATAAAATTTCATATGGAGCATCAGTTTTATGGAAGAGGTTTGTTAAAGCGTCAGTTTCCACCATTGATAAGAAAATAAAAGATGACATGGTTGAATTGTCTGAGAAAAAATCATTTTTAAGTGACGATATTATTCGAATTAAAATAAATTCTTGTTCTAATAACGTAAGGTTCATATGTTCACATGACAATGAGATCACAGTAGAACTAACAGGACACGTAAACAGCAAATTAGCAGATAATTTCATACTTGATACAGAGATCAATGATAAACAATTAAATATTTCATTACGATCAAAAAAAACATCTCACATTGGTATAATCATTGATCTGTCTATTTTAAAAATAACAGTTCCTCACAAACACTTCGATTCAATTGATATTGACACATCGTCAGCCGATGCAGATATTGAAGATATTTCAGCTAATACTGTTACATTCATTTCAGATTCAGGAGATATTAACGCTAATAAAATCATAGTAAAAGACACTTTATCTGTTGAAACATCTAGTGGCGATATTCATATTATGAATACGAAAGCTTCAAAATTTAATGTACGTTCATCAAGTGGATACATTAACACACGATATGTAACAGCCATGTTCACAAACAGTAAAACATCTTCTGGAGATATTAAACTAATCACAAATGAGCTTAAAGGCACAACGACTGTAGACTCCAATAGCGGTGATATATCAATTATAACTGAAGTTCAACCTGAATCACTAAAAGTTGATTTTAAAGGCTCCTCTGGTGAAGCAAACATAAAGCTACAGGGACTCACATATGAAAAAAACAAGCGTAATGCAGTGGTGGGAACCATCGGTAGTGGAGAGCATGAGCTGATTGTAAGAACTAGTTCTGGAGATTTTTCATTAACATAAGCTTCCTCCCTTATTGCATACTTTAAGGTGATTTTTTTTGAGACTGCCACCTACGAATATTAGTAGTCAAAACAGTATGTGTACAACCAAAGTACGAAAAAATATTACTACTTTTGAGCAATAATAAATTGGATCTACCTAGATATAATAGTCTGTAGGAAAGACTATTATATGAAACGGGGAAATTCACATGAAAAATTGTGTTCAGTTCAGAATAGCAAGACCTACGGACAACTTTGAAGAAGTCATTACATTTTATGAAGAAGGCTTAGGGTTAACAAGAATAGGAAGCTTTCAAAACCATGACGGGTACGATGGTGTGATGTTTGGCTTACCTGGAGTAGAATACCATTTAGAATTTACTAGGCATATTGATGGAAGTCCATGTCCTGCTCCAACAAAGGATAATTTGCTCGTCTTTTATATACCTGATATTAATGAAATTACAGAAATAAAAACGAAGTTGGATTTAATGGGGTATCATGAGGTTGAACCAGAAAACCAATATTGGAAGGAAAAGGGGATTACTATTGAGGATCCCGATGGATGGCGGATTGTACTTATGCATTCACACGGTTTAACTTAGGATCACATTATTACTTATTAGCAAGTCTACCACACAAACAAAATGTACCAGAGCTAACATATAACTTGTTCTGGTACATTAGTTTTGAAAATCTACTCATTTTATCATCGAGTAAACATATGTATCATAAGGTCTACCATTCTGATATATGTTATTTCTTAAAACGCCTTCTTTTTGAAACCCAAGCTTTGTTAATAGATTATTAGAAGCATCATTTTCAAGGAATACAACTGCGCCTATTCTAGTTAGATCAAGTGAATCGAATCCATAGGTAATAATTTTCCTAATGGCCTCTGATGCATACCCTTGCTGCCAATAAGCTGGATTAATTTCAAAACCTATTTCAGCTCTTTTGTATTTAGGTAACCAAGCATTAAAGCCGATTGTCCCAATGATTCCATCAGTGCCCTTTATTTGTATCCCCCACCTAATCCCCCTTTTTTCTTTATAATTATTTGCAAAGAAATTTACTATATTTTTTGCTTGCTCTATACTCACTAACGATTCCTGCCCATAATACCGTGTGACATCGTCATTAGAAAAACAAGCAAATATTGCTTCACCGTCCTCTTCTGTAATTTCTCTTAAAATTAATCTATCAGTTGCTAATTCTGGAAACACTTAATCACCTCTTATAGGTTTTTCAATTAAAAACGTTTTCTCTAATTTATTTTTGATCCTTTATTAAAAAAATTCAAAATGATTTCGCTAATAAGATTTCATCTCTTACAAGAATACCATTTTCTGCATACAAAGGTATTTCAAGCTTCGTTTCTCATTGCGAAAATATCCTCAGGAAATTAGCTACCCTTCTTTTATCAATGGCGCTAGTTGGATGATCTTCATTATAATCACCCTTTTTATAAACTACTTCACATTTGTATTCATTCAAAGCCTGCCATAATGCTGATGAAGTCGCTCTATACATTCCTCCCAAGCTGGAATGCTATCATTTTCCCAATTCACCTTTTCTAATTCGTCTGCAATTTTCCTTGAGATTTTCATGGCTTTTAGATGATTTCCTGCATTTCTATAATTTTTCATAGCACCTTCGTTTTCCCAAACAGTTAATGTCCAAAAAGTATCCCATCCTTCTTTATGCAATGAAGAATGCAGCAACCCTTCAGCTTTTTTTACTTGTCTTGTTGATTTAATGAAAAAAAAAGATAGGTAACATTCTTTTACCCCTCAGATGAAGTCTAGTAACAGAAATAAACATTTTTTCACCTCTCAAGTATGAATTTCCCTATTTTTCTTTATTTTCTCATATTTGTTTTAAAATCTCTACTATAACTAACAACGTCTAACTTAGTAGGATAGGATTTCTAACAGCTCTAAACACGAATTTTTTCTAAAAGTAGATTTATTTCGTTTTCTTCAATATTTTCTAGTTGGTTCAAAAAAGTATCAATTACTGCATTTAACTGATCATTGTCAGCATTTAACATAGTCGTTAAACGTAGAATTCTAACCTGCTTCGCTTTTTCCTTTTGAAGCTCAATTAATTTATCCTTCACAATTATAGAATCTTCTTCCTTAGTTGCTTTATTTACCTCAAGCATTTCCACGTCAATTTTCGTTATTGGATCAAGAGGTTTTGCAAACTTTTTCTCATTTACTAATATATCGGCAGGAACTGCAAAATAGTCACATAAACTTTTTAACCTTTCATTTGGTATAGGTCTACGTAGTTTAATCCAGTCAGAAAATTGTTGAGGTGTAATATTTAATAGCTTTCCTATTTGGGTGTAAGATTGTTCGTTACGAACAACTAAATATTCTAATACGGTTTTTGAGTTTAATAGCCTCTGATACATATGATTCACCTCATCTTAATTTTTTTCGATTGTAATCGTAAAAGATTTTAAAGTCAACATCAACTAATTTTTACAGTTTCTTTATACATTTATATTTGACATATTTTATGTCTGTGTTATGATTGACATAAATTACGTCATTTTACAACTAAGAATTTAACCTTTTCATCTTGGTCTAGAAAAAACTTTCCTAGCTGTTCATTAGCAAAATAAAAATCTTATTTTGAAGGAGGTCTTCATATGGACAAAAAGCAATTGAAAAGAGATTATAAACAAACCCATACTTTGATGGGTGTATACACGATAACGAATCTTGTAAATAGCAAAATGTATGTTGGAAGCAGTATGGATTTAGCTAAGATCATTAACCGCCATCAATTTGAACTAAAGTTTAAAACTCATTTCAACAAGGATTTACAAAAAGAATGGGATTTATATGGTAAAGACAACTTTTCTTTTCAAATATTGGAGAAAATAAAGCCTGAAGAGGAAATTGTATTGGACTACAATGATTTAAATAAATACGCTAACAGGATTAAAGACTTAGAAGAGAAATGGCATAAAACATTACAAGCTGATGATAAGCATGTTGTTAAAATTTAAACCTCAAACTTTTCAGATCAAGTAAACTTCTTGCCAATACTAATTTGTGCAAAACTCCTATTCATGACTACTAAATGAAGTAACTAACGCAATGGAACGCTTTCATCCACCATTACTCTTTTCATAAAAGATGGAGCTAACTAAATAAGAGTTTCATATCATATTTAAAATAAAGTGGTGTCTCACAAATTGAGACACCACACTTCATCTTTTTCTTTGGCAAATATTAATGTCCAGAGTTAAACTGATCAGGAAACTGTTTAATAATCCCTTTAGCAAGCATATCTGCAAGCATGATGATATGTTTTTCTCCTGCATCAAAAGCGGCAATATCTGCGTCCCAATCCTTTTTTAACCTTGAGACAACTTCGTCAGCTGTTAATTTCAAATGTTCATACAGAGATTCTTTTAATTCTTCCTCTTTCCAGTTCGGATTCGCTTTGCTTAAAAAAACTGCTAAATCGTCAGCATTTCTATACCATTCTTTAGTGGATTTTTCCAACGCCTCTTTATCTTCTCTCTTTGCAGCATCAATAATTTCTCCTGCTATTTCAATATGTTCAGTAAGTAATTTTGTTAACTGTTCACCAGCATCTTCTCCGTAATAGGGCTTTATAGCATTACCAATATCAGCTTGATTTTGAAGCAATCTAGTAAGTACTTTTTCTTTGTCTTCTAATTCAGCAATAGCACTAATAATATAATTTCTCGTCCAGACAGTATGGTCTATCCAAAGGTTACGTAGGTCAAATTTTAAATTTACTACCGATTTGGTGTAACAATCCGTATGAGCCTTATGTTTACTATTCGCACTTGTACTTACAGGACCAGCTAGTAGAGCAAATAACACAAGAACTACAATCATTGCGTTAATTTTGTTATGTTTCATCATTAGTCAATTCACTCCTTCTATATTATTGAAGTTACTTTCTTATTTATTTTGGTTGATTTTATTTTTTTCATTCTAAAATCACGCTATTTTCCTGTGGGTTGTTATTTACAGAGGTTCTTTTCGTAAGCTTTGTTACTGTTTTTACCAAAATAAGGATATCGAATGAGCTTTATGACAACTTAATAAAATTCAGAATAGAAAAAATGCCTCGAACGCTAGGTGTATAAATGCTCATATCTATGTACAAGAAGCAAAAATCCATACGAAAACAACCTATCCTTGAAATCACCTATCTTATAAAATAAAGCAACAAAAAGAAAACGCTTAGACATTCATGCTAAGCGTTTTAAAAATATTCATTGGACAAACTTATGTAGTTGAATATTCACGAACTTCATGTGTAAATATTGTTCAGAAATGAACTATGCTTTCTTGGTCGTTATACTGAGAAAGGTGTGAAACAACATTATAATTCTCTATGCTCCATTTGCCATGAAAAAGTAGGTGACTCATACATGTGTTTCTTAAAACCGTTTTTCCAGTTCCAATCTCACCATTAGACAATGTAGCTAAAATGGCATTGATGACTGCACCATGAGAAACAAGCAATATTTTTTTATTCGTAAACCTTGCATGTAATTCATAAAGTCCTTCCATGGATCGTTTTTGTAAATCAATCCATGCTTCTTGGTCTCTATATTTTTGATCTGGGAATTTAGTATTTCTTTCTTTAACAGTCATCCCTTCTGCATCTCCGTAATGCCTTTCCATAAACTTTTTCACTTCAATAAGTGGAATGTTGTGGTTGTTATTAATTATTTGTGCTGTTTGCTTTGCTCTTTGTAATGGGCTTGTAGCCAGTATGTCCCATTGAGAGTTTTTCAAAAACTCACTACATTGGTGAGCTTGTATAATACCATTACTATTTAATGGCGTATCTTTTGTCCCTTGAAGTATGCCTTTTTTGTTCCAATCGGTTTCTCCATGTCTTATTAAACATATTGAAGTCATTTGTTAGCTCCTATTCTAAACAGTATTGCCATGTTCAATACCCTTTCTCTAAATGAAAGACTCCCTTTACAATACGAGTAAAGGGAGCAAGCATTTTGTTATACCATGATTTTACACATATCATTCGTAAACTCTACAGGATCATTGATCGGCAATCCTTCAATTAGAAGCGCTTGGTTATAGAGCAGGTTTGTGTATAAGTCTACTTTTTCCTTATCTGTTTCAAAAGCACTCTTTAATGATTGGAAGACATCATGGTTAATATTAATCTCTAACACTTTATCAGCTTTAATATTTTGGTTATCAGGCATTGCATTAAGGACTTTTTCCATTTCTATACTTACTTCACCATCAGATGATAAGCATACAGGGTGTGTCTTTAATCGTTTTGATACTCTAACATCCTTCACTTTGCTTGATAATATATTTTTCATATATTCGAAGAGGTCTTTATTGCTTTCCTCCTCTTGATTATCCTCGTTTTGTTTGTCATCAGAATCAATTCCTAAGTCACCACTTGAAATAGACTTAAATTCCTTTTCTTTATAATTCATTAACATTCTAATAGCAAACTCATCTATATCATCAGTGAAATATAAAATTTCATAACCTTTATCTAGTACCATCTCTGTCTGTGGTAGCTTTTCAATTCTGTCGTGTGTTTCTCCAGCAGCATAATAAATATATTTCTGATCTTCTGGCATTCTTGACACATACTCATCTAGTGTTACCATCTTCTTCTCTTTTGAAGAATAGAACATGACGAGATCCTGCAATTCTTCCTTATGTGTGCCGTACTCACTATAGACACCATATTTTAATTGTCTACCAAAAGATTGATAAAACTGTTCATATTTTTCTCGGTCGTCCTTAAGTAAACTTAATAATTGGCTTTTTATTTTCTTCTTGATATTTTTTGCAATAAGCTTTAGTTGACGATCGTGCTGTAAAATCTCTCTAGAAATATTTAAAGATAGATCTTCAGAGTCGACCATCCCTTTTACAAAACTAAAATGATCAGGCAGCAAATCTGAGCATTTTTCCATAATTAAAACACCATTGGAATACAGCTCTAAGCCTTTTTCAAATTCTTTTGTATAATAGTCATAAGGTGTTTGTTGTGGGATGAATAAAATCGAATTATATCTAACCGCACCATCAACACTAATATGTATATGTTTTAGCGGCTTATCAAAACCATAATGTTTTTCAGCATAAAAATTCTCGTAATCTTCGTCTGTTAGCTCACTTTTATTCTTTCTCCAAATCGGAACCATGCTGTTAAGCGTTTGTTCTTCTTGTACATCTTCAAATTCGTCTTCGCTACCTTCTTTAGGTCTTTGTTCCGTAACGTCCATCTTTATTGGGTAACGGATGAAATCGGAGTATTTTTTAATAATAGATTTTAATCGAAACTCTTCTAAGTATTCATCATACGTTTCATCTTCTGTATTCTCTTTGATTGTTAAAATAATATCTGTTCCTACTTCATCTTTTTCATAAGGCTCAATCGTATATCCATCTGCCCCATGAGATTCCCATTTGTGTGCTTCTTCACTACCTAATGGCTTCGTAATAACAGTGACAACGTCAGCTACCATAAATGCTGAATAAAACCCTACACCAAATTGACCTATAATATCATGGCCATCTTTAATTTCAGTTTCTTTTTTAAACGCTAACGTACCGCTCTTCGCAATAACCCCTAGGTTATTTTCTAGCTCCTCTTTCGTCATACCAATACCAGTATCAGAAAGCTTCAATATTCTATTTTCTTTATCAATGACTACCTTCATATAGTAATTATCTTTTTCAAAAGTAATCGTATCATCTGATAATGCTTTATAATAAATTTTGTCAATCGCATCACTCGCATTGGAAATTAATTCTCTTAAAAAGATTTCCTTTTGTGAATAGATGGAGTTAATCATCATCTCTAATAACCTTTTCGATTCTGCTTCAAACTGCTTTACAGTCATATAAACCTCTCCTTTCAGTACAATCCTACTTTAATTTTTAATATATGTAAAACATACTGGTCATACATTTAGCACTCAAACTAATTGAGTGCTAACCCATTAATTAAATAACATACTAGACCGTACTATGTCAACATTTAGTGCAAATATAAGATTTCACCGTTTTATTGGGTCAAATTCAGATGTTTATCGGTCAAATTATGTAGTTTTCAGGTCAAATATTGATTTTATTGGGTCAATTTGAACTTTTTTCGGGTCAATATCAAGCTTTTATCTGTCTTCCAACTTTTAGAACACCTTAGCGTATATACAAGTATCTCTCAACTCATTCGAATCAATAGCTACAGCCTCATTTTTTAAAATTCCTTCTAACGTATAATTTAAACGCTCTGGAATTGCTCTACTTTTTACATTTCTCGAATCACAGCGTATTTCAATTCTTCTCGCTTTCAATTCATCTTTAGCGAATTTAGTAATTCCTTGCACGGCTTCCGTCATATAACCCTTACCAGTGAAACGTGAATCAACCCAGTATCCTATTTCAAACTTTGGAATAGACCAATCGATTCTATGTAATCCGGAGGAAGCAACAAGCTGTCCAGAATCTTTCAAGAAAACAAGGAGGCGTAAATCATCTCTTTTCAAAAAATTTACATGTGCTTCTCTAATATTAATTTCTGTTTGCTGTTGGGATTGTTCCTTTTGTGCGAATGGCAACCAAGGCTGTAATTCAGGTAACGAAGCAGTAACAGCTTGATATACAGCTTCCCCATCACCCGGTTTTGGCATTCGTATGAGCAATCTTTCAGTAGTAAATTCCGTTGGAAAATCTAATAATATCGGATTCATTTAACCTCTCTCCTAGTCATAGTTGTTTGCTATATTTTCGTTGTGACTAACCCTTGTTCCTTCTCCACCATCAATAAAATGTATTAACATGTCTACAGACTGTTAACTCTGCCATGATTCATTAAATATACTTGAAAAATAACTATAAAACTGTCTTCAATATCTGATAAGGAGCTTCTATAAACGTTATGATAAAAGAATCTCGATAAGCGCCTCTTAATAGTCGGTCATATCAGCTCAATTGAGTAAAGCTAATAAACTTTCTCCACGTTTTATATATATTTGTAAATGGTCTTCTAGTAAATTTGGATCGCGATTTAGTATATTTATAGTTTTCTTAGTGAAATTCCAATTTATACAACCTGATAACCATATTAATGACCTTAACCGCTCAAAGTCTTTATCATCTAGTATATCCGTTGCTCGATAGCCTTCTATAAAAGCTGCTGCTACATTAGATGACATCTTATGAGAATGCACTCCGTCAGTTCTTGAATACCACTTAACGAGCCAAGCTAAACCTTCCACTCTATCTACATACCCAATTGATTCAAAATCAACGATGCCTTTTACACTTCTTTGCTCATCCCAAAGTATATTTAACGGATTTAAATCCGACTGTACAATAAATTCATAGTTCCCTATCGATGATCTTTCAATGTGTTGTTCAATTAGCATGACATAATGTTCTATCATCTGTAGATGCTTTGCTGAAATAGATGCTGTAGCTACATTTTCATGAATTTTGTTTATAAAATCCCTATAACCATGCAAGTGTGACTTTTTTATTAACTCATCACTATGAAAGTCACTTGATACATCATGAATACGTCTTGCCACCCTTCCAAATTTACCTGCAAGATATTCACTACAATGAGTGATATGTATACCTTCAATCCATTCAAACAAAATAAACAACAATAGGTTATTATCCCGTTTGAGAGATATAAATGGTTCATTTTTTGAAGTTGGTTTAACTCGCATAAATGGAATTTGATTATCAACAAGATAGTTACAAAAACGAATTTGCTCCATCATAATAGTCTCATTTAATAAACCAAAGGCATGATGAGGGGAACGACTTTTGTTAATAAACCTTGCAGAATATCTTTTTCCACCAGCAACTATTTTGTAATGAAGATCACTATGCCAACTGTTATGATGTAGTTCTTTTTCAACAATTACTGTTTGTTTAGCTATCGTATAGTGCTTAAGAGCTTCATGAATTAATTTGTCCAATTATTCCTTATCCTCCTGCAATAGTATTGTGAGTTTACAATACTATCAAACTCCTACTTTGCGACTTCTTCTTTCTAATAAAATGACATCACGCCACTTACCTTGCATTTTACCAATATGCTTTTGTATACCAATTTCTCGAAAGCCCGCTTTTTTGTGTAATGCAAGACTCGAAGCGTTCTCTGGAAAGATTCCCGCTTGTAATGTCCAAATTCCTTCCTCTTCACTCGATTTAATGAGCATATCCATCAGTTTCGATCCAATCCCTCTTCCTTGGCTAGCACTACTTACATATACACTTATTTCGGCAACACCATTATACACACATCTACTGGAAACTGGACTTAGCGCAGCCCAACCTAAAACCTCGTCACCATCCCGTGCAACAAACCGACATTCTTTCAAATGATTACGATCCCACTCCTCCCACATTGGAGCTTCATCTTCAAATGTGGCATTGCCAGTATTTATACCCTCTTGATATATGCCCTTTACTTGTTCCCAATCGGTTGGAATCATCTTGTCTAATATAATTCTTTTGGTCATATAATCACCTTCCTAACATTACTATTCAATAATAATTTCTTAAATCCTGTTAGGATAAGCAAGCAATCTGATGGATGTTAATACGTAATTTTATCTTAACTAATTATCATACAATTATTAGCAGGAGAAATTGGTTCAATAATAGAAATATAAGCACGGGGTATATGTTCAACAAAGAGGATCAAGTGACTTCCAGGTAAAGCAAAATGACTAAGTCCCTTTACTACCTCTCACTCAATGCATACTCGTTACAAAATCTACATGCATTTTTGAACATCTCCTACTAACTTTTGAGGTGAGATCATGTCTATAAAGCATCTTATGGATTTGTCATCCAATTGGGGAATTGAGATTTCGAATTCAGCAAAACTATCAGAAAGAGCTACTCTTATAACTTCTAATAATGGAGAACGATATGTATTAAAGCAAAAAGAAAGCGTAGAAAAAGCGATAAATGAAATAAAGCTATTGTTACGTATAGATAAACAAGATTTCAAGGTACATCTACCCATAAAAACAAATGGAGGAGAATATTATTACTGTTCTGATGATGTTGTTTATTGTATTTACAACTACCTTGATGGTCAAACATTTAAAGCAATTGATACAGTAAAAAATACATCTATACCTGAACTACTTGGAAGTAGCATAGCTCAATTGCATCAAGTACTAAAACAAGTAAGTAATGATTTACAATTCCCGAAAAAGAACCTGTACAACCAAGTATTCGATTGGGCTGTTCAAGAAATATTAAATAATGAAGAAAATCCAGATTTAAAAAGTATATATCATACTCTCCAGGTCGATTTTAAAAATGTCATACATGATTTACCACAGCAATTAATACATAGGGATGCACATATTTTTAATGTAATTATTCAAAAGGATAGACTTGCTGGTTTTGTAGATTTTGATATCGTTGAGCATAATGTTAGGTTATTCGATATTTGCTACTGCTCTACAAGTGTATTGAACGAAATATTTTCTGATGAAGCTTTGAGGGAAAAGTGGTTTGATTTTATCAAAAACTTGTTTGCAAGTTATCATACAGTAAATCCTTTAAATGAAGTAGAAAGAAAGTCTGTTGCATTAGTGATGTTATCCATACAAACAATTTTTATGGCTTTTTTTATGAATATACCTACCTTGTTTAACGCAAATAAAAAAATGTTCTTATGGTTATATGAAAATAAAGAGAGGATTTTAAAGCATAGCACACAAATGGTTGAATGATTTGCGCTCAGGATTATAATATATTTTCACATTTCTCATAAAGCTTTAGACAAATCACGTCTAAGGCTTTGTGCTCAAAAAATTAATTTCAAAACTTCGATAACAAATTGATTCAACATAACCACATAAATGTCGTTTAATCTAGGTTCAATATAATAATCTGAGTCCCCACTTCATGTCCGCTGACCATTTAATTTATGTTAAGCTCAATCTTTATCACCAACAAAATGGGGCATGGGCTCCAAAAACTAGACATTCAATAGATTCTACCCTCTTCTCCAAACGAATCTGTGACATACTCCTCAAACCAACATATTGCACACGTAATAATCTGAGCTTATGTTCCTTTATAGTATACAAATAATGACAATTCTGCTTTGATCGTACATAGAGACCTTTTGGGAGCTACAACGATAAATTGCAATAGATTCTCGTCTAGAACCAAGTGCCTTAATAGATATTATAATGCATGATAAGATCAATTTACTATATCTTCCTACTTAACTATAAACTCTATATCTCCAGTAGTGAGAATTGTATTAATATTAACAATAACATCTGCATTTTCATAAGCATTATTTACATAAAAGTCATCTGCATTTGAGAATAGTCTTTTAAAATTTGTTGATTGAAATCCTTTATTAGAGTTAATTTTAACTCCTACATCAGAAGGTAAATATATTTTTGTACTTCCCATAGCTTTTTTAAGAGTAATGTCAAAACTTTTTTCCCAGTCACCACTTAAGTCAATAGTCAGTTCACCAATTGCAGAATTGATATTTAAATTGTTTAATTGTAAACCACGTAAATCTAACTCTGTGTATGTTGCCCCCGCATTAATATTAAGGTCCATTGGGATTTCATCTGACAAATTAATATTCCATCTATTATTTTGACTACTAGAAAAATCATTAAAATCATCTATAATTGAAGCTTTGTCAGGTTGTTTTACTGTTATTGTTCCTTTGTCCATAATTAAGTCATATGAAACACCTGGCTTAACCTCTATATCTTCATTTTTAAAAAATCCTTCTACCCAACCTTTTGCACCATTAGAAACATTTAAATAACCTGCACCATAATATAACATAACCTCAAGTTTCTTGGCTTTGTCCTCCTATATTTCATGTATTTCTTCTTTAATAATATTTTCCCTGACCTCTTCTTTGTAAAAATTTTCTGTCGTAGTTGCTATTTCAACATTTTCTGTCACAGTTTCTTTTTCAGCACTTTTTGCTTTAGTTGCAAAATTAGTATTTTCTGTCGTAGAAGTTATAGATAAGTATTTTTACAGCTATTTCTTAAGAGCCTAAAAAATATGTCTGTAACTCTTCCTCTATATTGTGATTATTCAAAGAGACTTGATAAGCCTTTGTATTTGGCCTTGAGCTAATAATTTTATTTACCTTTTGGTCAATAAAATGAATGGCAACTCCGTCATCTGCAGCAATACCGCCTTGTATGTCTCCACTATTAATTAATCTGTGATACGCTGGTCTCCGATCTATTTCTCCATCGTAGTGAGGACAATGGCTTCCTTGTAAAAAACCTAAACATTTAATAGACTCTAGCCCTTCTCCAAACGAACTTGTAACACCTTCCTCAAACCAACATATTGCACCAGCACTAATACCAGCTAATATAATTCCTTTGTTCCAAGCTTTTCTCAAAATGTGGTCGAGCCCCCACTCTTTCCATAATACTAATAAGTTTTTAGTACTACCCCCACCCACGTAAATTATATCTTTCTTCAATAAAAATCCCTCTAAATCCCTTGTTTGTGGCTTAAATAAAGATAAATGGGATGGGTTACAATTTTGCTTATGAAAAAACTGATAAAATCTCTCTATATAATCTTCTGCATCCCCACTAGCAGTCGGAATAAAGCAAATGCTAGGCTTTGGTTTTATAGATTGCTTTAATATGTACTGATCCAACAGGGGATTGTCAGGTTCCATAGAGAAACCACCCCCACCTAATGCTATGATTTGTCTCACATAAATACCTCCAATCCATCTAGCACACGTTAATGTTTATCCAACAGTAAATGAAATCAGCCCTTACAAACTTTCCAAATAATTCCTTCTATCTTACCATTCTCTCCAATATTTTTGCAACTCCGTCATTGTCATTAGTATCCGTTACCTCGTCGGCTATCTCTTTAAGTTCTTGGACAGCATTTGCCATTGCAATAGCATATCCATTCATATTAAACATGTCCAAATCATTATAATCATCTCCAAAAACAATTACATCCGATTGTTTGACACCAAAATGATTACATAATCTTAGTATCCCAGTTTTCTTTGATACATTTTTATTCATAATTTGAATGAGCTTACCATTGTCTGTTACGATTAATTTAACATACTCTCCGAACAGCTCCTGTAGCTTCTTAGCATCATTGAAACCTGTAAGTAACAGCTTAGTTGCTTCAAACTCTTTTAATTGCTCAACTGGTAAAATACGTGGACGGTGTTTAACATTGAATATTGAAGCATCACATATATCTTCATTTGCAAACCATTTATCTCGTACTTCAACACTAACAGAACAATTTTGATCATAGTCTAAGCAATAGTCAAAGACCCTTGCTGTAATTTTTTTCGATATAGATATATGTTCTTCAAAATGTGTTAAGTGATCAACAACAAGAGCACCATTGTAATAAACAAATGATGATACTTCTCGTAGCACGGTTGGTAAAAAGGCTTTGACTGAACGTGGAGGTCTTGCTGTAGCTATAATGATTTTTTTACCATTGTTATAGCAATTAAGCACAGCTTGTAAGTTTCTATTAGTAATGTGTTTTTCATTATTAAGTAATGTTCCATCAAGATCCAATGCGATAACAGCTGGATTCAACTAAATTCTCCTCCCTAAATAGAGCCTTGCTAACTATAGTAAGCTATTATTTTTAAAAGGCTCTTCTCGTAAACTGTGTTGTTGTTACCAAATCATACCATAAAAAGTGGTTTTACATGGTTCTTCATCGTTGTACAGATGAAAAGATGCTACGAACAACGCTAGTTGTGTAAGCAACAATTAATGCGTAAACAGCCTTTTAAATCAACTTCGATGTACTTTCCACATATAAGTTAATTACATGAGTTTGAACTTAAAAATCGAAAAATTCAGGTAGAGATTATTCCACCTGAAAAAATGGTCAACAAAAACTTCGGTTAAACCTTCGACAATCGCAGCTTGGAATCAGCTAGTGTAATATTTTCAACTAAATAATCTGGTAAGCCCTCTTGATTCATAATTTGTTCCGTAGTCAACCACATTACCTCGTCTACTTCATCAGGGCTTTTTGTAAATGGCTTGCCAGATTCATGTTCACAAAGAAATACGATATCTACTACATGTTCTCCAAGATCGGTAACAAACGACGAGCTGTTTACATACCCAAGAATTGTAACTTGAACTCCAACTTCTTCGAATATTTCTCTCAGTAAAGTTTTTTCTAAAATATCTGTACAGTTTCCTTCTCTTTCAACCTTTCCACCAACTAAAGAGAGCTCACCACCTGCATGCTCTTCTTTCATACTTCGACGAATCATTAACCACTTTCCATCTTTATTAATAGCACCTTCAACATTGACAATAAACATGCGTATCCCCCTATTACATTTTCTAAAATGTGAACTTCAGCGTTATTGTATGTATGAAATAAAAATTGTCCTCCAACCATTCCAAGTAATATGTACTGTGTTTTATTTAGGCTTTTTTCGTAAACTTTGTTGTATTTTATACGGACAAGTATGATGAGTTTTAGGAGAGCTGAATAATTATAAAAGTAGAAAACTTGGCACGAACGCTTGGAGTATATGTGCCTATAATAACAATGAGTACCACTTGATATGGTGACACCTTTTCTTCTATAAAACGGTGACTGTTGAGTTAAAACGTTTACGAATAGAGCCTTTTATAAAAGTGAGTGCATCCTTCTTCAATACTTTCGATCATATAATTACTAGACTTATATAAGTTCATCGCACTAAGCCAATCATTGTCTGTTTCAAGAACAATTTTCTTATATCCAAATTGGCGAGCATACCCTTCTAGTTCATTAATCATCTTTCTAGCTAACCCTCTGCCTCTATACGACTTATGAACTGACATACGAACAATTCTACAAGTTTCTTCATTTTCTTTTATTAAGGCACCCGTACAACATAAAAAATTTTCATAACAACCTATTAAGAAGACAGATCCCACATTGGTATAAGCCTCTATAATATTTGTTAAATCAGGATTTAAAGACCGATCAAGAAACCCAAACCTCTCTGCTAAACCATCCAAAATCATTTCTTTTGCCTCATTTTCATGTTTTCTCGTCAGTTTTTTAATTGTTAAATTAAGAGCATATTTACTGAACACGCCCACCTCCATCCCTTTGTTCACTTGTGAAAAGTACTTTTTTATGGGTAATTATGAGAATAGTTTGATTAATTAATGTTAAAAAACTACAATTTCCAAAGACTGTACTCAGTTAAATGGACACAGTATAACATAATCTTTATAATGTCCACAGAAGGTTACGTGAAAATATCGAGACTCTTTACTTAAGTTTTATTGTTTTTTTATATTACCAGTTTAAATGACCATTGTGCTCATTTTTATAGACGAAATAGGCTTGAAACCATATGAATTAGGAGTATGACAAAAGGAGATTACGTACCTATGATTCAAATATTAATTGTAGATGATGATGCAAATATAAGGGAGCTATTACAACACTTTCTTCAAACACAAGGCTTTGTCGTTACAGAGGCTATTGATGGTAAAGAAGCTTTATCCATACTATCAAATAAAAAGATTCATCTGGCAGTTGTTGATATTATGATGCCTAATATGGATGGATTCGAACTTTGTGAAGAAATAAAACAGTTCTACGATATCCCTGTTATTTTACTAACGGCAAAAGATCAATTGGTGGATAAGGAAAGAGGATATTTAACCGGAACAGATGATTATTTAACAAAACCATTTGAGCCAAAGGAATTATTGTTCCGCATCAAAGCACTTCTACGTCGCTTCCAGATCGTAAATAATAATGTAATTTATATAGGGCAAACAACGATAGATCGGAATAGCTACGAAATTCATTGCAACAGGAAATTACTTTTGCTTCCACTCAAAGAATTTGATTTACTGTCACAATTAGCAAGTTACCCAAATAGAATTTTTACTCGTCAGGAGTTGATCGAGAATATTTGGGGCAGGGATTTTAGTGGTGATGACCGTACGGTCGATGTTCATATTAAACGAATACGTGAGAGGTTTTCTACTCTTACAGACGACTTTGCTATTATTACTGTTAGAGGTATTGGTTATAAGCTGGAGGTATTGAATAAGTGAAAACACTCTATTTAAGAATCGTTTTGACGACAAGCTTCGTTATGATATCGAGTAGTATTATTGCATTTATTGTATCAAATGGTTATTACCAATATAATTTAAAGCCATACAATGATGCCAAAATTACAAACATTGGAAAAGATATTGTTCATTTTTTTAATAATAACCAAGATGTTAATATTGATGAATATTTACATAGTATAGGAAAATTAGGCTACCAGCTATATTTAGTTAATAATCAAGGAGTTGATTCATTTTATGGGGGGGCATTTCGAGACAAAGAATTAAGCTCAGATGTTATTAAAACCGTATTAAATGGAGAAATTTATCATGGAATTACCGAATTTCCATCAACAGTATTTATTACTGGATTTTTTGACAATGCTTTAACGAATTCAATTGGTTTACCAATTATGATCAATGATAACCACTACGCGCTATTTATCCGTCCTAATGTTGAACTTCAATTTGGGGAAATGAGAATTTTTTTCGCCGTGCTCATTGCTCTAACTTCTTTGTTAAGTCTTTTATTCGTAGCTATTAGTACACGCTATTTAGTGAAGCCAATTACGAAGTTAACTGATGCGACTAAGAAAATCTCCAAAGGTACATATAATATAAAATTAAATGTAAAGCGTAATGATGAAATAGGGCAATTAGCCTCAAATTTCACACAAATGGTAAAAAGCATTGAACAACTTGATAATATGAGGCAAGAATTTGTTTCAAATGTATCTCATGAACTGCAATCTCCTCTAACTTCCATACAAGGATTTGCTCATACGATGCAAACTGAACAATTAACTACTGAACGTCGCAACCAATATTTATCAATCATTGAATATGAAAGCAGAAGAATGTCACAAGTAACAAAACAGCTATTAACATTAGCATCCTTAGATAAAGAAGAGGATGTATTAGAGAAGACGAGCTTTAATATTACTAATCAAATTAAACAAGTAATCAAAATGACTGAATGGAACTGGCGTGAAAAAAATATTTGCATTGAGATGGAGCTTCCTTCAATTACTATTCAGGCTGATAAAAGAATGCTACATCAAGTATGGCTAAACATCGTAACTAATAGTATTAAATTCACTCCTAGCGGTGGTTCTATAACTATTCAAGTAAAACAAGTTGATCAAAACTGTTTAATAGAAATTAGCGATACAGGTATTGGTATCTCTGAAGAAGATCTTCCTTATATATTTAACCGTTTTTATAAAGCTGATAAATCCAGAGTCAGAAAAACATCAGGAAGTGGCTTAGGCCTATCTATTACAAAAAAGATTATTGACATGCATAATGGTGAAATGAATATTGGAAGTACGTTAGGAGAAGGAACAAAAATTCAAATCTCTCTCCCATTAATGTAATCTAACGTTCATATTGCGTTCATATTCCATTTTTATAATGTTTTTGACATGACTATAGGGATAATAATAAACCTTCAATAAAACATTTGAGAATGGAGATGAACGATGTATGTTTCTTGCTATTAGAGAAATGAAGCATGCTAAACAAAAATATATTTTAATAGCTGCTATCATGATTCTCATTTCCTTCCTTGTCCTTTTTGTATCAGGATTAGCAAAAGGTCTTTCTTCAGACAACGCCTCTTCAATCCAAAGTATGACCGGAAACTATTTTGTCATACAGGAGGATTCGAATAACAGACTAAATCGGTCTATGTTGTCTCAAACAGTCGTAAATGAGCTACTACAATTAACAACAGACATTGAGGCGACTCCTTTAGGTGTAAAAATGACTACATTATCAATGGAAGATACATCACTCAAAATAGATGCTACATTTTTTGCAATAGACACCAATAGTTTGCTAGTTCCAAATATTGTCGAAGGAAGAATGATAAATGACTCATCTACTAATGAAATCGTTGTGGATGAATCAATAAAGGATGAGGGATATAAACTAGGAGATCGTTTGAAAGACCAATATTCAGAACAATCTTTTGAAATAGTTGGTTTCTCTGAGGGACAATCCTTTAGCCACACCCCAGTTATACACATAAATTATGATCAATGGCAGGCGCTTCACCAGCCTGACAAAGAAATATTCTTCAATACAATAGCTTTACAAACAACAGACTTAGACGAATTGGTTATTGATGTACCAGATATTGAAGTAGTCAGTAAAGAGCAAGTGCTACAAGGCATTCCTGGTTACAGCGAAGAGCAAAGTTCATTATTGATGATGATTACTTTTCTTTTTGTCATTGCAGCATTAGTACTAGCAGTTTTCTTTTACGTCATTACGATCCAAAAAATCAATCAATTTGGTGTATTGAAGGCGATTGGTGTGAAATCTAGTTACTTAGCAAATAATATTATTTCTCAAGTCGTCATCATTACACTTATTAGCCTCTTAATAAGCATTGTATTAACTTTTGGTATAGCAGAAGTATTACCAACTAGCATGCCATTTTATTTAAATACCGAAATCGTTGTAGGCTGTTCATTGTTATTTCTAGTCGTCTCTATTTTGGGTTCTTTGCTATCTCTATATCGAGTTATAAAGGTTGATGCTATTATTGCAATCGGGAGGGTCGAGTAATGGAATATAAACTCATATTTGATCATGTGTGTAAAAGCTTTGGAGAAGGCGATACCGAGACCAATGTGTTAGATCACATTTCTTTAAAAGTAAAACCACATGAATTTGTAGCAGTACTTGGACCATCAGGTTCTGGAAAGAGTACATTTCTTTCACTTGCAGGCGGACTGCTTACCCCTTCCAGTGGTCGTATTGTTTTAGGAGATACAGATATCACAAAGATGAATCCTAAAGAGTTGAATCAAGTAAGGTTGGACAATATCGGTTTTATCTTTCAATCATCAAACTTAATTCCATATTTAACTGTAATCGATCAATTACTACTTGTAGCTAAACTAACAAATACATCTCATCAAAATGGCATACAAAGAGCAAATGAACTCATTACTAGACTTGGGCTTAATCACCGAAAAAATAGCTATCCCGAAAGTTTATCAGGTGGTGAACGTCAACGAGTAGCCATTGCAAGGGCATGGATGAATGAACCTGATGTGATTCTTGCAGACGAGCCAACCGCAAGCCTAGACTCTGAACGAGGAAGAGTTGTCGTACAAATGCTTGCTGATGAAGTAAAATCAAGAGGCAAATCTGCCATTATGGTTACGCATGATCAGCGTATGTTAGATGTATGTGATCGTATTGTATATATCGAAGATGGTAAACTAAGCGAATCGTCAAATGAGCTTAACACCTTAAATTAAACTGAAATAGCTTAACTAAGGGGTGTACAAATACCTCCTTAGTTATTTGATGAACAATCATATTCCATGGAAATAAATTCGAATAACCCACCATTTGTAATTTGTTCAAAAGTCCTACCTTCTACAAAGCCTGCCTTCTTATAGACCTTAATTGCCCGTTCATTAAATATAGCAACTGAAAGAGTTATTTTTTGCGGTTTAGATTTCTTTTTAGCATAGTTCAGACCAGCTCTCAAGAAATCTAAACCTAAACCATGCCCAGTTAATTCTGGCTTCATTCCCAACCCTATATCGATTATAGCTGTAACAGTTTCTATAAAACTCATAAACCCAATAATTTTATCTTCTCTTTTAACTACATAATAATAATCTCTTCGTTTGTTTACATCTAAAAACTCAGCTAAATCTTCTTGATCTGCTTCCATGTCATAAAAGGAATAATCACCATCATAGTGCCAATTGAACGCTATATCCTCCGCTTGTTCTTGTGACATTTTTGTAAAGTCGTAAGTCATAATTCTTTCCTCTCTCTCAAAACATAGTCCTTTTCATGCTTGCTCACTGCTGTAATAGTCCAATCCAACTTTTCTAATTAAAACTGTTCACACTTAATTAAAGTTGCTTTCGCCTAGATTAATATATTTATAACTAATAAAATTGCTTATACAACTAGTATTCGTGGCTTCTCTGCTTCTATTAAATGATTGCAGCAATTAAAAACCCCTTTCTATAAAAAAATCAGAATAGGAAGCGAAAAGAGTCTTTCTTCAATAAATATTATATTGATACAACTACTCTATGGTGGTATAATTCACTTCGAATTTGAAATTGTAAGAATATTTTTTATAAATACAACTGCTTATAGAATGGCAAGAACGTAAATAGAGTTTACCTACACAAATTATATTGTAAGGAGATCTTTTTTAAATATGTTCAAAAAGGTTAGAGAGTTCTATTTATTGTTTAATAAGGTTAATTTCAATAGTAAGATAACGCTTATGTGGCTAATTCTGTTCCCATTGCTTACGGCTATTCTTTATAATATGAAATTCCTTTCCGAAAAGCCTAGCGAAAGTGTTTTTTTGATGTATTTTGGAGGTTACATAGCGCTAATCATCATTTTAACAGCTTTTAATGTATGTACGAATTTAATTCAGATGAGAGAACAAGGATTTTTAAAAAGATTTTTCTTTATTACAGGAAGTAAACTCCCTATTATAATTGGGTTATTTTTGTCATTCTTAACAATTGCAATATTATCTATATCTACTTTTACAATTTGTAGTTCGATATTATTTTTAGGAAGCACACATCTTACATTGAAATTTTGGTTATTAGGTGTCGTTTTGTTACTCGTCTCTTTTATTCCTATAACATTTCTCTGTCTCTTCTTGTTAATTCTTCCTATAAAGCAAGAATCTTTAATTACTTTTGCAAGTGTTATTATGTTTTTGTTATTTATGACATCCTTTAACAATAGTCTATCTATAGATGTCCCTGCTTATATAAGTCTTATTAACCCTGTAAATGTTGTACTTAACCTAGAAAACTATTTAATGTCAGTACTATTTCAAAATGATTTTAACTATATTAATATGTATTTTACGATTTTATTGCTTGGTGTTTATTTGACTATTGGGGTCTATTCCTACAAATCATTTAAGATTACAGCAATAAACTCGAGATCTTAGGAGAATAGGACATGATTACAGTTGAAAATCTAACTTATGAATACAAAAAGTCAAAAATAAAACGAAAGATACTCGATCAGCTTCATATCAAGTTTAAACCTAATAAAATCAATGTATTATTAGGTTCTAATGGTAGCGGAAAAACCACACTGTTTGATTTAATATCTGGTTCCATAAAATCGCCAAATGAAATAAAAAATACACCAAGACAAAAAGATATTTTATATATGACTCAAAGCACCTTATTACCTTATTCAATAACAGGAAAAGATATCTTCAGGCTCTACATTCATACTGACCATAGTACGAATTACAAAATTACAAATGAACCTTTTTTCATAGATGGAATGGACACTTTTGATAAAGATATGGTAACTAGGTTGTGGCAAACAAAAATAGGTGATATGTCCATTGGTGAAATAAGATGGCTTCATGTAACGGCCATAACGTTATTAAAAAGGAAGCTTTATATATTTGATGAACCAACCGCAGGTATTGACCCCCACGCTCGAGAGCGTATATTAACAAGAATTCAACTACTTACAAAAAAGGCAGACACAACAGTTCTAATGTCTACACACGTCATGCAGGATTTAGAATATTTGAAAGCACATTGTGCAATATTTTTCCTATCAAAAGGAAAAATCAAATTTGAAGGAGATTATAAAGAGTTTATGAACATTGGTGAAAATAATAGTCTTGATGCTGCTTTTAAAGAATTAATTTCCTAAAATATATCAGCTTGTTATAAATATATAGCAAGTCGTTTTATGATTTCCTTGTCAGAAAACTCCCACTTAATGACTTTTGTCATACAAAAATTCAACGAATAATAAATTGTTTAAAAAGTACAGATTGAATTATACAAACTGAAGGGATGATGTTGATGTATCATTTCGTCTACAACGAAAAACCTTACTTTTAGGGGGAAACCTACCTACAGAACCAGCTGAATAACAAGCGGTTAAGCTCACTTATTATTTAATAGTTTTAAAGTGAATTTTGAACTTCTATTACCTAAATTCTTTATTAAGTGTGCTGATGGCAATGATGACTATTAAACTAGCCACTTTATTCTAGTTAACAGAAATAAAGCGGCTCGAATTTAGGACTTTTCATATGATTACATACACTTTATCAAGATTAATCTTATATATATGTGTAACAAAATTTAGTATTAAGTCACTAGCATAACATCATGTTCTATCTTAACCTTGTTGTCGCCCCACCATCTAAAGGCATGATTACACCAGTCACCCATGATGCACGATCACTAGCTAAATATAGGATTGCCTCAGCTACATCCTCTGGTTGACCATTTCTTCCTATGGGATGAAATTCATTAAAGGTAGGTAATGTTTTAGAAACTTGTTCTTCAGACATAAATGTGTTGTAAATTGGTGTTTCTACCACAGCTGGTGCAACTGCATTCACACGAATGTTATCCTTAGCAAATTCTACAGCTAAGTTTTTAGTAAGTGCGTGTCTGCCTGCCATTGCTGCTGAATATGCAGTAGATGGTGTCGCTTCTACTGATTGAATTGCCCACATTGAACCAGTATTGACGATTGCGCCACCTCCACGTTTTTTCATTTCAGGGATAGCTACCTGTGCTGGGTAGAAGGTACCTTTAACGATCACATCAATATAACTGTTTAAATCATCTTCTGTGTGATCTAAAAAACTAGTTGGGTTGAAGATTCCCGTATTAGCAACTAGTACATCCACACCTCCAAATTCTTCAACTGCTACTGCAACTAATTTTTCAGACGTAGCTTTAACACTTATATCTCCAGCCACATATGCAATGTTTTTACCTGTAGGATCAAGTTCCTTCGCTGCTTCTATTAAGATACTTTCTCTTCTCCCATTTATGACTACTTTCGCACCTTCACCGATAAACTTCTTAGCCGTAGCCTTTCCAATTCCAGAGCCACCACCTGTAATGATTACCACTTTATCTTTGAACATCTTGCATTCCTCCTGCTGTTTTTATTTGACCTAGAGATCAATATCACTTGCTTATGCATATTTTACCTACCAATAGGTAGAATTGCAAGAGAAAAGACTTTTTTCTAAACGACTTTATTATGATTTGATAAAATAGCTATTTGAGTGGGGATAGATCGGGAAGCTTTATTTAAAAGGTCCTTATATCCATACAAAGCTCATTTGTCTGATACCATACTTTTCACACTTAACAGAAGTCGCCAATGACGTTTTTATTTCGATGACTTTACGAAATAGACTCCTTTGAATGTTTTTTAGCTTTAATTCGTTATTATTTTCTCTGTAAGTGCATACTCTGCTTTACCAGTGTTATTACCTAGGGTCTTGAACGATTTGTTCTGTAGCATCTATTAATAACAAATCCGCCTAAACTATAAGAGTAGCCACTTTATTATCCCAATAATAAAGTGGCTACAATGATTAATTTAAAAGATATTAGGATGTTTTGTTAATCAGCTTTTCTAACTCTTTTGCTATCTTACTAATATATTTTTCACTGTCAAAATTCTTTTTATCTAGCTCTCCTGCCATACGCTCTAAATCTCTTTCAATATGCTCAGTAATATTTCGAACATGGATAACCGTTTCATTATCAGTTTCTTCAGCTAAAAAAGCTTCTTGAAGTAAGATTTTCACTTCTTCTCCATCGACTTCACCTAGCATGACACTGTTTACGATCATTGCTGATAATTGTTCCATTTGATTCGAATCAGATTTGAACGCTTCAATATGCTGCTGAAGCTGCTGAGCTGAATTAATAAACTTAAGCCAATTTACGTTACCTATGCCTCCAGCTTCACTCTTAAATACAAGATATACATCATGGACACCTTTTGCGCCAGATATTTCAGCTGATTCAGTTACCCATGACTGCCAACCGCCTGTTTTCGTAATATTAATTGTTCCAATTAAATCTCCAGTAGGGCTATCTAAATGAAGCTCAATCATCCCACCTTCAGAGTCAGTTGCTACCCTAGCTTCAACAGCTACAGCTCCCTCACCAAAGTCAACATTGTTGTAGCCTATATAATCACCATTATCAGTATGACCAACGTTCAGGCCTCCACCAACGTCACTAGAATTTTCAGTTTGAACACCGTACTGTGTATCATAGTTTTCAGCTTCAATTTGTTCAAAAGCATTTATTGCAGGATTGTCCTGTATGGCATCCGAAAATGTAAACCAGTTTAGGTTACCTATACCACCAGTTTCACTTTTGAACACAACATATAGGTCATGAACACCATCTGCCCCTAAAACTTTTGCTGATCTTGTCACCCATGATTGCCAGCCACCCGTTTTTTCAACATCTATAGTACTAATGACAGGCCCAGTTGGGCTATCTAATCTAAATTCAAGTTCTCCACCATCGGCATCTGTAGCTACTCTCGCTTCAACAGATATTGCTCCACTACCAAAGTTAACATTGTTAAACCCGATATAGTCCCCGTCATCTGTATGCCCAACGTTTAAACCATAACCAGCATCATTAGCTCCTTCAGTTTGAATACCGAACAATGTATCATAGTTTTCAGCTTCAATTCTTTCAAATGCATTAACTTCGTTTGTAATTTCATTCGTTGCTGAAAATTCAAACCAGTTAAAGTTACCAATACCATTTGAGCCGCCTTTAAACACAATATACAAATCATGTACACCAATTGCATTTTCAACTTGGGCAGAACTAGTTATCCATGATTGCCAGCCACCTGTATTAGGAATATTTATTATACTAATCAATGTGCCTGTCGGACTTCCTAATCGAAACTCTATTTGTCCTCCATCAGCTTCTGTAGCAACTCTTGCCTTGACAAGTTGGGCGCCATCATCAAAATTAACATTTTTAAATACTACATAATCATCATTATCAATTTGTCCAACTACTAAGCCGCCACCGATATCATTTGCTGATTCAGTTGCAACACCTTCCATTGAAGAAAAGTTTTCAGCTTCCATTTGTTGATACGGGTTAAGTTCGAATAATCCACTATCTCCTTCCTGTTCACCGTTCCATGTAAAGGTAGCTACTGCACCAGCAGGAAGTGAATACTCAAACGCTTGTGTTCCCCATCTTACTTTAAACGTTTTTTGCTCATTTGTACTATTCATTGCGAGTAATACTTTTGATCCGTCTGGATTTTTGAATGCAATATTCTCTATTTCCGTATTTTCATTAGACTCTATTCTCTTTGCCCCTGGCTTTACAAACTTACTAATATGTCCAAGCACGTAATACTCTACGTTCTTAACAATATCTCCAGTATCTTGATTTACTGTAACAACGCCACGACAGTCAACACATCCACCATTTATCGGACCAAAATTTTCGTCTAGTGCTAAGTTCCATAGTAAGACTGACTTTGCCCAGTTGCGCGTTGCACCTATTACAATATTAGACATATTCCATTTTAAATTATCACCAAAATCAGTTGCCCATTCCCCACCAGAACATTCAGTAAACCAAATTCCTTTATCTGGGTGTGCATCATACACTGCAGATTGTGACTCAGGTGTACCTGCATAACAATGAAATGCACTTCCTGCTACATAAGAATTTGCCTCTTCATCATTTAACACTTGAATTGGATAATCAAATTCATTCCAATTGTGATCCCAGGCAATAATCTTTGTATCTGTGCCTTCTGCGTTAAAGGTAGGACCTAAATAATTTTTCACGAAATCAATTTGTTGATTTGCATCCATATACATACTTGGATAGCTAGTTGTTTCATGATGAGGTTCATTTTGCACTGTCACAGCATAAATTGGTAATCCTTCACTTTCATACGCTTGAAGGTATTTAACAAAATAATCTGCATAAGACTGATAATATTTAGGATCCAAGCTCCCTCCATTTAAAGTGCCACTCTCTTTCATCCACGCTGGTGCACTCCAAGGTGTACCTAAAATTTTCAATTGTGGATTAATACTTTTAATTTGTTGTAAAACAGGTATGACATTGATTCGATCTTCGTCAATTGTAAAATGACTTAAAGTTGGATCTATTTCACCTTCGGGCATATCATCATACGTATAGCTTTTTAAATTAAAATCCGATGCACCAATTGTTTGACGTACAAAACTTAAATCAATACCCTTTTCACTAAATAAATCATTTAAAATTTGTTCCTTATCACTCTCATTTAATTGGTTCAACAAATACGCTGAAGAACCTGAAACTGCAGCCCCAAACCCATCCATTTCTTGGTATTCAATATTTTCATCAATATGAATATCTGCAGATGAGCTATCTTGTACAAACGTAATATCTTCTTGTTGCTCAAGTAATTTAGTTTCATCAGGGGTTGTAAGCCAAACTTGAACGGATTCACCTGCTGCAATACCTTTATCTATCCCAACAAAACTTGTAAAAGTTAAACAGAATATAAGAAAGAACACCGCTATTGAACGAAGAGTTTTACTATTTCTTTTAAACATGTGCTATCTCCCCACCTTATTTATATTTATTTAATAAACAAAATTGTAAACGTTAACATTATTAAGCCTACAAGTAAAGTTGTATTATTTGTTTTTGCTACATTTACTCACCTACCTTTTTATCTTTTTATGTAAACGTTATCATTTTATAATATTATCTTATAACAAACTTTATTTATATTCTATATTTTTTTACTCACAATGTTTTCCAATCGATCTATTAAAATGAGCAATATTAGGTCATTTTGTTGACTTAATATTGCTCACATTTAGTTTATTTATAGCCATCTAGTAGAATTCAACTCAAAGTATGATAGTATACGACCATTGTAGTCTTTATTTTTGAGGAACGTAAATCCAATTTTTCCTAATACTTTCATCGACCTCTCATTCCTTGTTCTAACTCTAGCAAACAATTTTTCAATCCTTAAACACTTAAAAGCAAAACCTATTGCTGCATTAGCTGCCTCGGTTGCATAACCATTACCCCAATACTGTTGATTTATGAGATAGAGTATTTCAACATCTTCTGTATCGTCTATATATCTTAAACCACAATGGCCGATAAGCTTGTCGGTTTCTTTATGTATAACTGCCCATACACCAAAGCCATATAGATTCCAGTGGCTTACTATATTTTCTACGTAGTTTTCTGTCTCTTCACGGGACATTCCCTCTCCCCTGGCTAACCACATTCCAACTTCGTTTTGCTTGACGATTTTATACAGTGATTCAATATCGTTATGAGTTATTCTCCTTAAGTATAGGCGAGTGGTTTCTATGTTATCACTATTTACCTCGTTATCTCTTACGCTTTGCATCATATATTCACTCCTTACCCTTCGTATATCAATTTTCTTGCAAGTCTATATTTTTTAGCCAATATGTAAGTTGAAATCTATGAATGGTATATCGTGTTCAATATCATATTTCATTTTTTTAAGAACTTTGTATACTTTCTCATTCGAATGATCGATGTTCATATATTTTGAAATATATACATATGAATAAATTTGTCTATAATCGAGAAAGTAAGGTATTTTTGCAAGCCAATATTTATTAAGCAAATTTTCATTATTATACCCTGACATAAACGTATCATAAAAACGCAAAGTAAATTCTCTTCTTCTTATTTGTTCAGATGAAGGAATAGTTTGCACGGCCTGATATAACGAAATTGCGATATCATATGCAAACCAATTCTTCTCGATATCTCCAAAATCAAATAGGATAATCTCACCATTATGCACATGAAAGTTATGATGATGAAGATCATTATGTATCATTCCATAGCTATTAATATCTTTATCTAACAAATGTAACTCAGTTATATATGTTTGCCACTTATCTAATACTTTGTTCTTAATTAATGGATATTCCGTAAAAATACTGTTACTGTTCCATTCTTTATTAACAAGAAAGCTATTTCCAGAGGTAGGATATAATTTAGCAACATGATGCATCCTCCCCATAACTTCTCCCCATTTCTTTACGGTCAATAAATCAGCTAAATTAATATTAGCAAGAACAGAGCCATGCGCTTTCTCGAAAGCCACGACGATATAATACTCACTTTCCCATTGCATTTCTTCAATGATCTTACCTTTTACAGACCGCACTGGTAAAGAAATGTTTAACCCATGATCAGCTAAATAATTCATCCATGCTAACTCTTGCTTTACTGAAGAAATATCATATTTAGTTCCTGATAGAATTTTTAATATAAAATTGCTACCTTTAGCCTTACATTCATAAACATTTTGATCGAATCCTCCTAATAACTTCAATGATGTAGGATTCACTCCGTATTTTGCTGAAACCTTTTCTAATATTGAGTTATGTATTGTTGGTCACCAACCTCTTAACATTGATTTCTTTCCGTTTGTTAGCTTTCATTTTATAAAACTACCATCACTTAATTATTCGTATAGCGATTGGATAGTTTCTTTTTATGTTCATAAAAAATTTGTTCCAAAGAAATATCATACTTGTTAGCGATAACAATTAAGTTTCCTAATACGTCACCCAATTCTTCCGTTAATTCTTGCTTATTTTCCTCAAATGTCCCATTTACTTCATCTGGTCTATCTCTTCCTATTTCAAGGGATCTGATCGCTCGTGCAACCTCACCAGTTTCCTCCGCTAGAAAGCCAATTCGAATAAATATATCTAACTCTGACCACCCTCTTGTTTCATAATATTCCTTAACCCATTGTTGAAACTCAGTTACATCCATCATCCATCTCCGCCTTTCATCAATCATCTAACCTCTTGGTTTTTCTTCCTATTATTTCATTGCTTTAATAGAAATCGCTAAAACACCCCATCGTTCTTCTTGCTCAAGCGTGTAAATTTCGTATGTTCCTTCGAGTAAATCTTTCATCGTCCAACCTTCACAGTCGAAATCCTTTAAAGGAATATCTTCGTACATTTCTTTAAAAGTATGATAATTTTTTAGCCCTGTTACATTTACCCTTAGTGATTCATCTGCTTCAGGAACAGAGACAAACTCGATAGTATCTCCAATTTTTATGTTCCTTCTTTTTTGATCATTCAAGCGTACTTCAACAGTTTTGTTGCCGTCTTTAATCGCTTGTAGGTACACTTTATATAATCCCATTCTGTGCAACATAAACTGTGCCCCTCCATACATAAACTATTTATATTATACGTCATTTGAAGAGTTCAGTTAAAAAGAAAGAAGAATTAAATGAGTACCAGATATAAGCTGTTATTAAAGATATCAACTATTATACAAGAATATTACTTTAGTCCTGTATAATAGATAAATAGCATAGATGTAATCTAGTTATTATTATTTATTCATTTATTTGCCAAGATGAGCTTATAGAATGTACTAACTATTAGGAGGGTATGAAATATGATATTACATATTATTGAAAAAGAAGCATGGCTCAAGGCGCAAAGAGAGGGAATCTATAGTCCTTCTAGCATGGAAACTGATGGCTTTATTCACTGCTCTACTAGTGAACAAGTTGTTGATGTTGCAAACTTTTTGTATAAGGGTCATACAGATCTAGTACTTTTATGTATAGATCCTAATAAAGTCGAAGCAAAGATTGTATATGAAGACTTGTATGAAGCAGGAAAATTATTCCCACATATTTATGGTTCATTAAACGTAACTGCTGTATTTAAAGTTATACGCTTTATGCCAGATGGTAATAAAGGTTTTAGCTTACCTAAGGAATTAACAGATTTTAATAGTTAATGAGCTTTGCTGTTCTTTTATCTTCTATTGTTGATCACAAGTTTCTAATAAGAAGGGATCAGAGTTAGGTCTTCCCTTCTTACTAAGATATTACTTCATAAATACGATTTAAATTTGTTTCTATATCTAATAATTAATTAAAACACTCTCGCTATAATGCACTCATGCCACCCTTTACATTTGTAACTTGTTTAAAGCCGTTTTTCTTTAATAGTTTACTCGCTTGATTACTCCTCATTCCACTTTGGCAAATTACAACTACCTCTTTATCCATTGAAAGCTCGCTCATTTTTTTACTCAGTTGCTGCAAAGGTATATTTTTAAACCCTCGAATGTTATTTGTTTTAAACTCACCAGCTGTTCTAACATCGATAAATTGTTTGTTAGGTGCGCTCATTTGATTTTTTAATTCTGTTACTGAGATTTGTCTTACACCTTTAGTCGGAACAAGTTTTTGAAAAAGAACTACAATAAATAAACCAATCACGATATAACCGATAAATTCCATCTATATAACCTCCATTTTTCAAATTACCCATATGGGTATATTACGAAAATTATATTAGAAAGTCAACTAATAGATTTCTATTATCTTAGCCATTAAATTGTAACAATTTGTTTTTACCTTAAAGCTTCCTTATATGCGTATCTTTATATGAAACATTTCCAGCAACAAAAGATTCTTCTCTCTTGAAAACTGGTTTTTAACTAGTTAGAATAGTGTTCAATTACCCATGAGGGTATATAGAATATACAAAGGAGGATCTACATGCGTAAAAATCTAAAAGAACATTATAACCCAATGTACTTTTTATCATCACTCGGTAATGGAGGCTTAGCTGTAGCATTTTACATGTATCTCATGTTTATGATCGAACATCCTGGAAAACCGATGGCAAACTTTGAACATGTACTCAATGGTTTTAAATCAGGTAATCTATTGCTAATATTAACGATTTCAATTGCTCTACTAGGCATTATTTACTTTGGCTTTAAGCATTACAAACTATTATTTTGGAATATTGCAGAATACAACAAATTTAAGAAAACAAAAGCTTACAATAATTTAAGAGAATCTAATAATGAAGTTACATTAATGACAATCCCGTTAACACTTGCTATGAGCGTTAACGTCGTTTTTATTATTTTTGGTACTTTTATGCCGAATCTTTGGAATTACGTTGAATATTTATTTCCTATTTCGTTAATATCATTTATCGCGATAGGAGTATATAGCCTATACATTTTTAAGAATTACGTTACTAGACTCATGTTAAACGGAGATTTTGATTTCATCATGAATAATAATCTCAGTCAAATGCTAATCACTTTTACCTTTAGCATGATAGCAGTAGGTTTTGCTGCCCCTGCTGCGATGAGTCAAACAAAAGTTGTTTCGACGATTGGTCTATTATTATCAATATTTTTTATTAGTATTGCTATAGTCTTCGTCACTATCCATTTAGTCCTAGGATTTAAGTCAATCTTCAAACAAGGGATTGACGTACAAGGAAGCCCTAGCTTATGGATGATGATTCCAATACTAACACTTATCGGTATTTCCATCGTGCGTAATTATATGGGCTTTAGTCATCATTTGTTACATGAGCCTAACCCAAGTGAGTTACCGCTATTAATTATTTTAACTATACTTGTATCGATTCAACTAATATTCGGTTTAATTGGTTTTTCAGTTCTTAAACGTACTAGCTATTTTAATGAATATATTCATGGATCAAAGAAAAGCCCTGGAAGCTTCGCACTTATTTGTCCTGGTGTAGCTTTTATGGTGCTAGGATTTTTCTTTATTCATTGGGGTTTTGTAAAAAACGGGCTAGTTACTCAATTTTCTACCGTTTATTTCTTGTTAATCATCCCTTATATTTATGTCCAAATGAAAACTGTACGTACAGTTTCAATACTTGAGAGAAAATTACTTCGTATATAAAAGTGATATGCCAGTAGGAGGATTTCAAAAACCAGGCTACTGGCTTTATTATCTTAACAAACACCTAACATTTTTTAGCATCAAAAAAGGTTTTGCTATATAATTGAAAATTTTGGTATACCATTATTTTTTGGACTACTTCACAGCTATTTCGCTGTTCAATCAGGATGGTTTTTGTTTGGAACAGAGCTTTGGACACCAATGATTATTGTTATGATATTATATACCGTCTTGTATTCAATCTTTGGCATATTATCTGTTCGTTTTTACAAAAAAGTTATAAAAGAAGCATTATAGAAGTTGAGAGGTCAGAAATAGAAATAAAGAGCCTGTTAACATGATAGAATTAAACAGGCTCTTATTTCCGTACCTTTTTCCTCAACTTATTAATAAGGATGGATATATCTTAAGCTCTGAATAAGTTATTAGAGGTTATGTAGTTATATCACACCACTATTTCATATTTACAATGCTCACCATAAATATTCGCTATGCCTTTTAATTCATATTTTCTTTGATAATAAGTATTTAATCCTTCATTACTTCGAAGACAATCAAAACGGATGTATTGTTTTCCTTGACCTTTTACTAATTGTATCGCCCATTCGATTAATCTTTCACCTATTTGTTTACCAGCATATTCCCTGTCAACGACTATTCGATGCAAATAAACAATATCATTGTTGTTTCGTGCTTGTCCCCAAATGTCTATATCCCATTCAGTCGGTTGATCTTCCAATGTAATCGTAGCAATTGCTTTATTTTCTTTCAATAAAATATAGGTGTTCTCTTTTATAATAGAATCTAATACCTCTTGTGTATTTTCCTCAAGATGAGTAAGGTAATAATCCCATTGTGTTGTACCTTTTGTTTGTAACCATGTAGCTGCTTGAATTAATAGTTGTATAACGAGTTGTGAGTCTTTTTCTTTTGCACTCTTTAAATGAAATGTTCCGCCATCCGCATGAAGCTCCATTTAATCATCCTCTTTTCATAAGGCTCGTTTCGTAAACTTTGTTGCTTTTTTCACTTACATGTAAGATAACTGATGTGTTGTATATGATTATTGTAGTCTATGGAGAAGAATGTTAGTTTTATGGTATTTAACTCTTTATGAAAATCAACAATTAATGTTAAAACAGCCTTTCATATTGTTTTATCCCAGCAAGTCACTTATTTCTTTATATGCTTTAGAAGTCTTCGCAAATGACAGCCAATGAGGGTGTATAGAATCCTTCTCAGCGTATGCTATTTCCACAATGTCTGAATCAATTAGAACCGTATTTAGTGGCTTTACTTTCCCATTTATACATACGTAAGATATCCTTTTTGCAATAGAAGGGTCTAACTGAAATGCATAATCAATGGCAGTTGACCCATCTGGAAGAAAAACTGGCTCTAAATGGGATGTATAAACTGTAATATCATTCTGTAGTATTTCAAAGGATGCCATCTCCCCAAACTGAGTTGGATTCTTAGAAATCACCTTAATACAGCTAATTGAATCTCTAAACAAATCTTTACTAATTTCCTTAGCATCACTCGTAAATAAGTTGTCTTGCAAAAACTGAAATACTCCAAGATTCTTTAAGTGTTGGTCAGCCTTCGTGTATATATTAACTTTCACTTCTACATCCTTTATTAACACTTTAGTTTTCAAATGCTTATAAAATATGTTATTTCGTATCGCCATATGATCTTTAAATTCGTTACTAATTGGTTGAAAAAGATTGTGGATAATTCCAAGAGCTATATAGCAATCTTCAATTGAATTTGTTACTACGTTAATAGAAAACGTATCAACTAAGGAATGGTCTTCTTGTAACATAGAATTGTACTTATATATAGGCATTGTATCCCAGTAAAGTTCAAGTCCAAGTTTTGTCGTTTTCATTGTGTGTTCAATTTCTTGCTTACATTTATTAAATAACACGCTAAAGGATTGCTCATGTTCGCACATGTGCTGTTTTACGTATTCATATTTAACAGGATTCATGTAATGAAATGACAACGACTCAAGTTCTTTCTGCATATTAACTAAGCCCAATCGTTCAGTTAGTGGTGAAAAAAATGCCAGAGTCTCACTTGCATAAGGGACTTTCTTCTCCACTTTTTTCACTTGTAAAGTCCGCATATTGTGTAGTCTATCAGCAATTTTAATTACCGCTACTCTAACATCATCTGTAATTGCTGAGAGCAATTTTTCTCTATTAATTGCGTTGTATTCATCCTTTTCGTATGAGCCTTTTGCTATTTTGGTTAATCCATCAACAATAAGTGACACTTGTAATCCAAATTTATTGTTAATATCAAATACAGTATATATTGTATCTTCGACAACATCATGAAGCACCGCTGAGATAAGTGTAATAGCATCAGCTTTATAATTAAGTAAGATAAGACAAACAGACAATGGATGTACAATATATGGTTCTCCAGTTGCTCTCATCTGACCTTCATGCGCTTTTTCAGCAAAAGCGATTGCTTTCTCAAGCTCCAAAAGCTCTTCTCTTGTTAAATAACAAGCCTTTGTTAAAACTCTATGTTTAATGCTGTTAATCATAATCTGTTTTGACATTGATTGCTCCTTTTTTCGAAAAAGATATAAACACAAGGTATTTTTCTATTAAATGAATGGACTTGTATAAAACCTCATATTAAGGTCTTAGTAAAATAGCAACATAATGATAACAACCTAATTTTTTTGAATATTATAACATAAATTCTCAAATTTACTATTACTAAGAATTAAATATTTTTCTATTTGATGGAAAACAAATCACTGTCCTTTTTGATATTAAAGTGATATCATATTGATATTAAAATAATATTAAGGAGGCTCTTATATGGCAGAAAAACAATTATGGAAAATAAATGGTTTTATCGGTATTTTACTTGCAGCTACATTAATTGTGCTAGGCTGGTTTGCTCTCGCATCATCTAAAGGCGAAGGAATCTTATTTCTCGTTGCAGCTGGATTATTTATCCTAGCTCTTTTAATTTTTTCAGGACTAACAATCGTCCACCCGAATGAAGCGAAGGTTTTTACTTTCTTTGGTCTATATTTAGGAGTTATACGAAAACAAGGCTTTTGGATGACAATCCCCTTTACGTTAAAGAGGAAAGTATCTTTACGTGTTATTAATTTCAATAGTGAAAAGTTAAAAGTTAACGATTTAGAAGGGAATCCCATTGAAATAGCTGCGGTTGTTGTTTATCGAGTAAACGATGCAGCGAAGGCTGTTTTTGATGTAGAGGACTATGAAGAGTTTGTACAAATTCAAAGTGAAACAGGTATTAGGCATATTGCGAGTCAATATCCTTATGATTATTTTGGAGACAATCATAAGATGACCTTAAGGCAACATAGTGACGAAATTGCTCAATCCCTTGCAAAAGACCTACATTCACGGTTAGAATTAGCAGGTGTAGAAGTGATAGAATCACGAATTATGCATTTAGCTTATTCTTCAGAGATTGCATCAGCAATGTTACAGCGTCAACAGGCTCAAGCAGTACTTTCTGCACGACAAGTCATTGTTGATGGAGCGGTTGGCATGGTTGAAACTGCTATTAATCAATTGACATTAAATGATGTAGTAGAATTAGACGAAGAAAAGAAAGCACAAATGGTAAATAACTTAATGGTAGCTCTTATTTCAGATAAAGGAACTCAACCGATTATAAACTCTGGAAGCATCTACTAAGGGTGTGATGTTTTGACCAAACGAAAAAATTTCCCGCTAAGAATAAACCCTAAGCTATATGATTGTTTAGAAAAGTGGGCAGAAGATGAATTACGTAGTGTTAATGCGCAAATTGAAATTCTTTTAAAAGACGCTGTCAAAAAAGCAGGTCGATGGAAAGATGATGAGAACAATAACTCATAAGTTAAAAGGAGCTTTTTTCGCTCCTTTTTTCTATTATTATTTAACATATGAACAATCGCTGTGTAGTGTCATTGTGATTTTCTAGTACACCTCAATTAATACGCTCCAGTTCAGGTGGAAATTACCCACAGTAATAAGGGAGATTAACCTCGTTAGTTTCTTTCATTGCTTGCTAGCCAACAGCTATTACCATGAAACCGTTTCTCAAATATGCTTATATTGTTACTTTTTCTTTGATTATTGCGGCCAAGTATTATAAATACTTTACACCACTCAACGAATCCTTTACCACCTTACAATAGTAGTCTTATTTCATCTCATTAAGCTTCACCAACAGGTAATATGACATCTTCATATGCTCACCATCCAAACGCACTTCATATCGTTATAGTATTCCACTTATAGGTAGCATAAAGCTCACTGTAAAGCGGTTTTAAACTGTTGTAACCAGCTAGGTTGTTACTATTAGATAGTTATGTTTCACAAAAATATAACTATATTAATAATAATGTACAGAAAACAAAGCAAATTATAGTATACATGTAAATATCTTCAATAATAGTAATTTATGAACAAATATGGCGTTTTAATGTAATATAGTTACTGAAATAGTCATAAGATAGTCAATGTAACATTCACTTTGTTTTAGAGGGGAGGATATGTTAAATGAAAAAGATTAAAATAAAAAAAGTTGAAAAACTTGTACCTTTAGCTAACCATTTCAGTTAAATGGTTAAATACTTACTTTACAAATAAAACATAAGGAAAAGGAGGTTTTAGAAATTCTAAGACCTTCTTTTCTTATAACTTTGAATATTAAAAGGAGTATATGGAGATGAAGCCTAAATTTAAAGACGTTTTCACACCCATCATTGAGTACAAAGACAAAGTTCAAATAGCATTAGAAGATGGTACACTAGAAATAGAAGATGAACACGGAGAATTCCTAAAAATTGTTAGATTGTTAGATGGAAATAAAGATATTCCGCAGATTGCAAGTATCCTAGAATGCTCTGAAGAAGACATTCTAGAAATAGTTGATGATTTAAATCATCATAATTTAATAGAGGACGCTAATGCATTGAATTCTACAACATTAAATAATAATGAATTAAAACGATATAGAGCGAACCTTAATTACTTTTCTAATTTCGCTAACCTTAACACAAGTAAGTATGAGTATCAGAATAAATTGAAGGATGCTACTGTTTTAGTCTTAGGTTTAGGTGGTGGAAGTTTAATAGCAGCAAGCTTGGCTGGGATGGGAGTAGGAAAAATTATCGGTTTGGACTATGATACTGTTGAATTAAGTAATTTGAACAGACAATTTCTATACTCAGAAGATGAAATTGGGAAATTAAAAACAACAGCAGCAGCTGAGAGAATTAAGCAAATAAATAAAGAGATAGTAGTAGAAGTTGTTAACATGAAAGTACAAAATGCAAATTGCTTATCTAATTTAGTAGAAAAATCAGATATTGTCATTAATGGAATTGATCAACCCGCAATTATCTCGTCACGGTGGGTTAATTTTGCCTGTGTCAAAAAAAACAAACCATTTGTGCAAGGGGGAGTTGGAAATAAGAGAATCTTAGTTCAAAAATTCACTCCATATATCGGAGGATGTTTTGATTGTTTTTTAATTAACTCACTACGCGAAAATAGTGAATTTGAGTACCAATTAAAATCTGTATACGGTGAATCTTTTGAAGGAAGAAATACCGCTTTTGCACCTAATGTTGCTATGTTAACAGGAATGCTAACAAATGAAATTGGAAAATTGGCAGCTAATCTAACTGAAAACAATAAAGAATCATTAACTATGGAGATGGATACTCTTTCCTATAATATTCACTCTAAAAAAACTTGGGAGAAAACAGAAGATTGTCCTACTTGTGGAAGCATAGCTGATGATAGATTGGAACCTGTAAATCTAGATTACTTAGTGAATATATCAAAAACATACAGTGGGGTTAACTAACATGGAGCTAACTAACGAAGCTAAAGTGTTGGTACAATTATCAATTCAACAAGATGGTGAAGAGTATACAGTTGGTGACCCTATTCTTGGAATGTTTATTAGAGTTCCATATGAAGCTGTTTTGATTATTGAATTATTAGATGGAACGAATAGTATAAAAGAGATTAAAAACATAATGTCAGAAAAAAACATAGATGTTGATGTTTTCGATTTTGTAAATAGTTTATATGAATTAGAGTTAGTTCATTCAATAGATGATCATGTTTGTTTTGAAAATAGAAATGAAGAACAGCAGACCCAGAGTCATAAATTTTTTACAAATTTAGGATTGCTGTTATTTCATCCTTTTATGAATATATTGTATGCTGCGTTATTTCTTTGTTGTCTAATAATTTTTATTGTGAGACCTGACTTATTTCCTACTTATGAAGACATGTTTGTTGTTCAAACTACTGGAGTAAGTTTATTGCTGTTGTTTGTAACTTCGTGGATTCTATTAATTATACATGAATTTGGGCATTACCTTGCTACCATTAAACATGGTATTCCAGTCAAATTTCGCCTTAGCCTTCGTTTTTATTGGCTAGTTGTGGAGGCAGATATGACTGGTATTTGGTCTGTTACTAAAAGACAAAGGTTTATTCCATATTTAGGTGGAATGTTTTTCGATACGATATTATTATTTATTGTTTTAAGTGTTCAAATCCTTAATCCAACATTTATGCCAGAATACCTCCAATTAGTAACGTTAATCTTAGTCTTTAGGTTTGGGTGGCAGTGTTTAGTCTTTTTAAGAACTGATATATATTATATAATTATGAACCTTATAAATATCCCTAGCTTACACGATTATTCAAAAGTATATTTGAAAGGAATATTTAAAAATAATAGCTTTAAATCTGATGAATTTGGACAACTAAATACTATTGAACAAAGGTCTGTTAAGACTTTTACCTCGTTATATATTTTAGGTGGTATAATGGCTAGTTTGTTATTTCTTTTCTATTCAGCTCCTGGGGTTTATGTAATAATCACTAACACCTTCAAACAGTTAATAAATAATAATGTAAACACCTTTCATTTTTGGGATGGTATATTAATTTTAATTGTATTATTATTTAATCTATTGCTATGGATTATAGGCGCATTAGGGAAATATAATACTTTAAAATCAACTTAATCATAGCTTACAGAACAATCCATTAACGCTAAACCCAAAACGTTCATTGCATATTTAAATCATTTTTAACATCAGTAAAACCTGTTTTGATACCTTTCTATTAAAACAGGTTTTACTAGTTATGTACTCTCAACAAGACTACATTGCTAACATTTTAATACCAATAATATTTGTGGTCACTAAAAGCTCACTGAATTTTAACCTCAACTAGTGAAATTGGGTTTACTTCGCCTACATCTAAAAGAACTTCATCTTTGTATAACAGTTGAACCCGTTGTAAAAACCATTCTACAGTTGAAGGATGATCAATATCTTCGCTATGCATATACATAATTGGGGCAAAGGTTTTTGCATAATACATAGCTCGATTATAATCAGCGACGACGACATCGTTTGCTACAGAACTACCTGTTCTATCTTTAAACCATCCACTTCCTATCCCAAAACTAGGACTCTTCGTACCAATCAAATCATCCTCATACGTATTTCCCCATAAGCCATCATAAGCTACCCATCTGTACAAATCATTCGTTCTGTAATCACTACCAATCAATGAGACGTTTTCTTGAATATCCCATATTGGACCTCTATTTGTCACATCATTTGGTAGAGGAAATCTAGAGTAAGTGGCTACCCTTGGATAACTTGCATGAGAAATCTTTGAGGAAAAACCTACAGGTCTATAATCATCCAATAACGTTGTTATTCGAGCATTTATGTTATAGCTGCTAGAAGATTCACTCACTACAATAACGTCATTCTTAGAGGTGAAATGCACAGATGGTTTGCTCCCAAAATCTAGCGGCGTTCCAACTGCTTTAGTTCCATTCCATTTTGACCACAGTATATTTTCACCATTTAATTGGCCGATATTATAGTATAGCCTGTCACCACCTTCATGAATTTCAAATATTTTACCCTCTTGTGTGACAGTTACATCAGGAAGATACCCTGTATCATAAAACGTTCCATTAGAAGTCCAGTCAACCTGTTCTCCATTTAAAGAGCCAACATTATAGTATAGATTTCCCGATGATTCATGCATTTCAATAATTGTATTATTTGATACCGTAACAGAAGGGTGACGGCCCGTATCGTATTTATTTCCTTTTGTCATCCATGTTATTTTGTTGCCGTTCACTTTCCCTACACTATAGTACAATTTCCCACCTGTGACCTCATTCTCATGAATTTCGATAATTGTTCCATCCGCAGTAACACTTATAGAAGGATTTTGTCCAGTATCATAATATGTTCCATTCGTTGTCCAATTGATTCTATCTCCTTCAATTGTTCCAATATTATAATATAATTTTCCACCAGTAACTTCATTCTCATGTACTTCAATAATTTTACCGCCATCGGTAACCGTAAGCGCTGGATTTTGCCCATTATCGTATTTAGCTCCTAAACGAAGCCACTCAACCTTTTGATCAACAATTTTGCCCAAATTATAATAAAGACTACCACCGGTAACTTCATTTTCATGCACTTCAATAACCATTCCATCAACAGTAACTGCTACCGATGGCTTTTGCCCAGTATCATAATTACTACGTTCATTGCTTTTCATATTTTCACTAAATATGAAGCTATCATCGTACCATTGCCCTTCATTTGAATGGGCTGCATAGTACACAGTTTCAATTTTTTCTGTTTCTTTATCAGCTATTACTCTTACTTTTTCCCAATCACCTTCATGAGCACCTTGTCCAACTGCACCATCCATTACGCCATTATATGGATAAAAAAATGAATATTGAACCCCAACCTTTGTATCGTTTTCATATACTTGCGCATAGGCCTTTGCACCTTCAAGATCGCCTCTTTTTGTCAACTCATCGACAATGTTTAAGCGTAAATCCTCATTCTTCGCATAGGTTGATGTAACGTTAAAACATATCAAACTACTAAATATTAGTATAATGGTGACTAATTTCCTCATACTATTCTCCTCTTTTCCAATCTCTTTTTTTGATAAAATTGTACAGGAATCGAGGTTAGAAAACAAAATAATTTTCAGAATTTATTGTAAATTAAGAGGATAGAACTATGATTTTGCATGATACACTCTCTTATTCTTTCACTTATGCTGTAAAAACGGCACTTCTGACCTATTTCAAAATCATGTGCGACATTTACCTTCTTTGATACTACTCTCTTGGATGGGATGGGATGAGATTATAAAGTAGAAATTAGTCTATGTACTAAATGCTACGAATGTTAGTACATAACATGATGACTAACACATATAGAGCCGTTTCTTATGGATCAAATTCGGTGAGAATTAGAAAATTCACGAATAGCGCCTTATAAAATAACAAAAGGAACTTTCTTATAATGAACTGCATCCTTCATGTCAGTCGTTAATCATCGGATGTGTTCACGTCGAAAGTTCCTTATGTTTCTATATACAATGTTCAACTAGATATCTTTAGCTGTTCACTCACAGCCATTATCATCACAATAGGTACCTTTTGCATTTTCTGTATTAAGCGAAGTTAGTTTGCTTGATTGTTTTTCTTCTTCTAGCACTTTCTCTAGTGCACCAACAAATACTTCTGTCGGTTGCGCACCAGATATGGCATACTTATCATTAATGACGAAAAATGGCACACCTTGAACCCCAATGCTCCTTGCTTCGGATTCATCACTGCGAACCTCATCTTTGTATTGCTCACTTTCTAATACTGATTTCGCTTGTTCCCGGTCAAGCCCAACATCTTCAGCAATATCAAGTAATGTGCTATGATCTCCAATATGCTTAGAATCGGTAAAATAAGCTTTTAATAATTTTTCAGTTAGTTCCTCTTCCTTACCAACAACCGAAGCATATTTTGCTAAACGATGAGCTTCAAACGTGTTTGTGGGTAGCATGTTTTCAAAACGAAAGTCCAAGCCAACTTCTTCAGCTCTTTTACGAATCCCCTCATTATTTTGCTTCGCCTGTTCAATGGACACACCGTATTTGTTAGCAATAATTTCATGAATTGATAAGTTCGTATCTCGCGGTGAATTTGGATCAAGTTCAAAACTTTTATAAGATACATCAGCTATATTTTTTAGGGATGTTCGTTCTAATGCATCCTCTAAATGTCTTTTTCCTATATAACAAAATGGACATACAAAATCTGAATATACTTCGATTTTCATCGTTTGCACCTCAATAATAGTATTTATGATGTTAGCATAACATAGTATGAGCAAATATTATTACGATATGCTCATGAGGTATTCATAAATAGGGCTTGTCATTTGACTACTTATCTACTTGATAGTAGATTATTTATATGGATAATAAAACTACATTACAAAAAATTTTAGATGTCGGTCAGCATCTTATTCAGAAAAACGGTTATAACGGCTTTAGCTATGCTGATATTGCTGAGCAGGTCGGTATAAAAAAGGCAAGTATTCATTACTATTTTCCATCAAAAAAAGAATTGGTCCAAGCTGTTCTACAGCAATATCACAAGGATTTTCTTAATGATCTTTTCCAAATAGATCAAAAGTTTAATGACCCTGTAAAAAAACTTAAGGCTTTTTTCCAACTGTATCGTAATACTCTAGACAATAACTCAAAAATTTGTTTATGTACGATGATGGCAGCAGAAATTTCTTCCTTCCCAGAGGAAATACGTGGTAATATTAATCAATTTTTTGTTGATAATGCAAAATGGCTTGAAAATGTGTTAGCTGAAAAAAAAGCAACTGAAAATCCTATACAAGCTGAGGATTTACGAGATCAAGCACGCCTATTCTTAGCGGTTGCACAAGGTGCTCCCCTGTTAGTAAGGACTTCTGGAAACTTCGCACAATATGATTCAATGGTAGACAATCTTTTAACAAATCTTTAAAAAGCGATACAATAAAACGAGTGTTGATTGAGCATCAACACTTGTTTTATTTCAACCTGTATAGTTAGCTTTAGTAGGATTTAAAGAAAATGAAAAGGCTAAAACTTCATAGGTTCACTCTTATTCAGTTTCATTAGTAGTTGATAAAATCGAACTACTTCTGTAACCAATAATAATATGACTTTCCACATTTTCTCTCCTAAATATACTACTGCATTTCCTTAATACCTTAACTATCATTTCACTTTTTTCGCCTTTTATTTAATGCTTCATTTAATACTTGTAAAGAAAGTTCATGGTCATTCATTACATATGGTATTTCCTCTGGTTCTACCCAAATGCGTGAGGAGGTTTCATTCTCTCTTTGGAAAGGAAAACACTCTTCTATGTCCATTCGATAAAACATTTGATAGCCAACAAGAGGATACTTCCCGCCATGCTTAAAGAGTGGGTTATGTTCGTGACTTACTTCAATCGCTCCAATATACTCTACCTTACCTTTCACATAACCTTCCTCAAATGCTTCTCTATGAAACGCTTCCTCAGGTGATTCTCCATCCTCTACATGTCCACCTGGTATATTAAATCCTCGACCTTTAACATCCACTAACAGAATTTTACCTTGGCTAAAACAATAACCATGTGCACTTGTAATTTGTTTAACGTCTTGTATATGTACCGTTGGTAACCATGAGAGTTTTACATGATGACCTTCCCAATTTACAAAAATATGGTTGTTCATATACTATCCTTTCAAAAAACAACATATTAAGTGTCCTTATAAATATACTGTTTTCATATTATTTGTTGTTTTGCGTACTATCAATTAAAAACGAATACAACATGAGTTTTGTAGTATGTTGTATTCTACCTCTATGAACTTCTTGTGATTTGTAATAATAGTAGCAAAGTTTACAAAAAGAGCCTTTTAATAAGCTTGGCATAAAACCATTTTATACAATGTAATTATTACCAAATCACTTCTTTAAGCCATTCTAGGAAGAACAACAAGCTACGCTTCCTTATCAAGGATAGTTAATAGTTCGGTAGGTTTATTTATAATAAAGTCAGGTCTTTCCATCTCCAAGCTTTGTCTTGCGTCGTACCCCCAAGTAACAGCAACAGATTTAACACCTAGCTCCTTACAAGGAGGTATATCACGAATTTCATCACATATGTATAACACTTCACTGTTCTTTAACTCGAGCCGCTGCAGCAATTTTTTTAGTGTTATATTTTTTTGAAATAATGATTTTGTACAAAATACGTTATCAAATACATCAATATTGTTTTCTATTAAAAACGTTCTTATGTTCTCTTCATTATTGGAAGAGATTATGTCCATTTTGTATTTCCGTTCTTTTAGGTTCATGAGAAGATGTTTTATACCTTCAACCACTATTAGTTCATTTATTCTTGCATTATAGTTTGATTTCATATCATAAACTACTAAAGGCAATTTATACCATGATACCCCTAACATTTTACACCTTTCTTTTATTGATAAGGTGCTCATGTACTCCACATCATCTTTGCTCATTTTCCGATATCCATATTTTGATGAAAGTTCATTAAAAAGTGATACTGCTAAATCTCTTGATTTGACAAGTGTTCCATCAAAATCGAATATAACATGTTTAATCAAGATAACCACCCTTTCTGAAGTTGTTATTGCTATATCTCAACTAGCTATACTATTTAATTTGTTTATCTTGGACATATTTTTGCAAGTAATTATTATAAGTAAGCTCTTTTGGTATACTTTGTTGCCAGGTTTATAGAATGAACTACCGCCGCAGAACATTAACAGTTGTAAATTCTACAAAAAGCTGCAAAATAATAGATCTCAAATAGAGATCATATTAAAGTAGTATATTTACTGCAACTAACCCGACAATGCTAGCGCTATACAATAACCATGCAATAAGTTTGTTGTTTTTTTCTACACCCTTGTCCTAATTACCTTAACATATTTGTATGTCAATAAAAAAAGCAAATATAGAGAGTAAGATGATTTCACTCATTTTTCTATTAAACCTCCATCGAATCTAATGTTGCTTATGTATATTCAATATTAACAATATTTGAGAATTTATCAATTCATTAACAAAACAATCTATAAAACAACAGCCATTCACTAAGAGTTTTTCTAACTATTTTTTTCTTTGTATGAGACAAAATGGATACAGATTAAAGAGTTATTTAGTGTAGGGCTACTAATTGGCTTTATATATGATGAATTTTAATTTTATACCAAATACCTTTCCAATTCTTTTTATTTATGCGTTCCTCATAAATCGCAGCCCGTTCTTTAGTTTCTGTAAAATAAGGTGTTGGCTTCAATTCCATATTGATAACATCATCTAGTCCATAAGGAGCAGTAAGAATTAAATTATTCTGTCTATCTAACTTTACTCCCAAAGCAGTTGCCGTTTCTGGAAACTTTGAAATAGCATCTTCAGCAGATGTGTAGGGTTGAAGATTATTTACCATGTGCATCCTTGCTTCATTCTTAACTGACCATGGGATATTAGGTAACATACTGCTTAATTTATCTTCTAGCTTCTTTTCAAGGGCTTCGTCAATATATGTATCATCAAAATAGATTACATCAATATCTGGTGTGCTCGTTCTTTCAGTAAATCCGTGCAATGTATCCCAGATTTTTGAACGTACAAACCCTGCACATATCCACCATTCAGGTAGCTCTAATATACTTGCAGCTTCTATTATTTCCATCATTTCGGTATCGTTTTGAATTAGCTTAATTATATCCCCTCTATTTCTTAACAAACCAAAGACCCTCCCTACAATAAGAACGTATATTCTTAGTGTAGCATAAATACAGATTAAGATATATTGGATCCACAGAAAGTAGCCTAACATAAATACGATCATTAAATCTTTGGATATTAGAACCAGCCATCCAACATTAAGTTACCTTCATTCAACACTTATAAATCAACTTTTTATTATCAATATATTAATTAAAAACTATAAAAAAAGTCGGAATTAGTCGAATGACAATTGAAATTATTAATTATTTCGCTATTATCGTTAAATTTAGACTTTTCCTGGCTGAACGATTTGGTTGTAATATGTAAACACAACATGACTTACTTCATCGAATGCAACAATACAAGGGATTTCACAAAGGAGGAGCTTGAGAGGAGCAAGGAAAAACAAGTTGGTTTGATAGGTATAGTTTAATAGGTCGGTTATCATTGTAAAATTTAAAACAGGAGGTATTACAATGAACAAATTTGGAAGATTCTTATCTACTACAGCTTTAGCAGCTAGTTTAGCAACAAGTTCGTTTCTACCTACCACGTCATTTGCAGTAGAAGGCGATACAACAACGAATCAAACAGAAAATATTTTCGTGACTCCACTTACTCAAATCGGATCAAATATCATTTCAAAATCTGCATCATCCCCTACACAACCTTTAGCACCGGTACCAGATTTAGTAGAAACCTTTGAAGGCTATGATGCGATCACCTATGGTCTTCCGAAAGACACAAGAGAATTGCAAGGTGGTGTAACAACTCTATCTGGATCAGTATTAAATTTTATTCCCTTAGATATTTATTTAGGTGATTATGCATATATCTTTGGCACTTTCATCATGCCAACTTCTAATTTTTTTAACAAAATCAACCCTAATTTTGATGGAGACATATTTTTAGGATATATAGATAACGATGGGGAATACCATTCTTACTACAACGGGATTTTAAATGAGCTACCAAATGAACAAGGTAAACATGGGACTTTAATGCTTAATCCAGATTTACTACCAGCTAATGATGACTCTTCAATTATATTAGATGCATATTATGAACGTGTTTATGATTCTCAAATTGATTTTAGTGGTGGGACAAAAACGATTGTTGATACGAAGTCTTCAGGAATTACAAAGTCTAAATCATTTGATTTAAGTAGAACAATTGGTTCTACTGTTAGCTTCGAAGCAGGTCTAGACAAAATTGCCAAAATATCAGCATCATTAAGCTCATCATTGACTACAAGCTTTGGACACTCAATTAGTATTCAAGAAAGTCATGACGTACAACTAAGACACACTTTTGGAGAACGCTATGACGATCCATACGCTTATAATGTATACCACCTTGTAGGTGAATATCGTTTTTATCCATCAGATCTTGTGAAAGACTTAGTTGGAGAACTATATGTCATGGGTATCAACCCTTCTAAAGAGACGCTACAAAACTATAGTTTAGGAGAAGTGGAAGTTGGAAATACTACTTTCACTTATCCAACGGACGACTATAGAGCAATAGAAATCTATCAAAATGGCCTGAGAATTCCAGAACAAAATCTACTAGACCAATATTCTATTAACGATTTTACCCATTCGAGTTGGTCAAACACTGATGTTAGTGTTAGCTACGGTTCCGTTACTGCACCTGATAGTACCCTTGCACAAAAATTAACTCCAGCAAGTGTAAATAAAGGCGTTCAACAATATGTAGATATCAATTCAGATGGGAACAAATATACTTTTGGTGTTTGGCTAAAAGCTGATGAACCTCATGATGCACAAATCAAAATTCAAAATCATAATAATACTGAATCTACTGGTATTAAAGTTGAAGTAACAACAGATTGGCAGTATTTTTCAGTAACATCCGATAAACCGTTCACTACTAATGGTGGGGTAACCGTAGTGCTTTGGCCAGGTGCTTATAACGGAACAACAGATTCCGTATATGCTTGGGGAGCAGAACTTATTAAAGAGTGATCACTATCGTTAAATTTAATAGTTTGAATGACATAATCTGAGTGGGAGAACTACATTCCCACTCTATTAATCGTATATCCCGCTTTCTTTTCACACTTAGTGGCACAACGAGTACATTTAAGTCTTCCTATTTTTTTAGCCAACCTTATAGTTTGAACTACTTATCAACCAAATGTTCGAAAATCTTATTTATTTATCTAAAAGATACAGTTGCACAATTATCTTTTATAATTCTTTACAGCGAGTTTGATTGAAAGTTGAATTTGTTCTTTAAAAACACCACCATTATTAAATTTACATAATTCTTCTGCCAAATGTTTTTCAAATAAGGGAACATTGTTTCCTAAAAACCGTTTTGTCCCAAAGGAAGTTGAATATAAGTTACCAATGATTGATTCTATTGTCCATAATTGCTCATAGGCTGGTAAGCTGTATAATTCTAAGTCGAATTTTGAGTTAGCAATAATTTCTTCATGACTTATTGTTGGGTGAGTATATGTTGTATTACCTGCTCTTCTTTCAGTTCCATACCAATGTTGAACTACTTCGTTCACTTTTCTTTGCCACGGTAATAGTTCTTTTTTTGGAGAATAATTATCTATGATGGCAACACCACCTCCATAGGAAACCATTTCATATAAAGTATTAAGCACCTTTTCTCTATCCATCCAATGAAATGCTTTTGCGATTACTACAAATCTAAAATTGTTATTATTATGAACTCGTTTATACAAATCAAGGTCTCCATGGAACCACTCAACATTCTCGACCCTAGATTCCCTGCTAACATGCATTGCTTCTTGCAACATTTCAGACTCGGTATCTATCCCGATTAAGTTTTCAAACCAATCACTGAATCTGCATGTTAATTGCCCAGTTCCACAACCTAAATCCATCATCTGACCTTTACCGTCGAGAGAAAACCTATCGATTATATATCTTACTAAAGAAGCTGGATATAAAGGTCTAAATCTTGAATAATACCTAGCAGTACCTTTAAATAAGTTTTCACCGAAATCAGTCATAAACCATACCTCCTTAATTACTTCCCCCCCTCAAGTCACATAACAAATGCTGTTGTCATGTGGGGGAGAACGTATCCAAACCTATGCATTTTGTACACCAAATGGGAACTTTACTCATTTGGTTGAAAAATTAACTCAAAAAGACATATTATAATACATCCATCATTTACACCTAGGATGAATAAAACTTTAAATTAGGCTGTTTTCACATAAATTGTTCCATTTCGCAATAAGAGCTAACCACTAACGTTCAGGGTACTCATATAGAAGTGAATAAAGTAACAGAGTTTTTGAATAGAGCCTTTAATGAAAAACAGGTAAGTATATATTACATGATGTAATACATACTTACCTTGATTTATTTGCCCTTATAATGAATAAAGATCTATCATTTTTTTGTTGAAATTAAATCTTTCCTACTTTACATGTACAGGGTTATTAGCTTCCTCATTCTCATTATTTTGCTCTAGATTGCTTAGAAGTGTAAATTCTAGTAAATGACCTTTAGAGAAAGTGTCTACCAACATATGTCCATAGTCTATATTAGAGCTCTCTCCTGTTAATATTAATGAGGATATCCAAGGATAATCTTCAATTAACAAATCATCTTTGAATGGATACAGCGTCAGCGCTTTCTCATGAATATATCCTGATTTTAGATCTTTCGTTATATTAAATGTTGCCCAATATTTCTCCAATAATTTTTCAGAAGCACTGTAATTATTATCAACATATGTTACATTAACATAGTCCTTACCAATGCTGTATTTTAAGTCATCATAAATAGGGTTCGCATCAATAGCTCCCCTTAATTGTAACGTTGTATAGTCCATACGGTCCATCAGTCTCATTACAATTAAAATAGCTTGTTCTCTAGAAATGTTATTAGAGTTATAGTCTTCTCCTATAGCCCATTTAGTTTTTGCTGAAGCAAAACTTAAGGATGAGTCCACAAGCTGATTAACATAACCCTCTAAACCTTCAGCTTCAGAGTACTTCATCTCTCCTGTTAAATCTTCCTTAATATTTTCCATGTTAAATGTATTCATTAACATGTCAACAACCTGGCCTTGTGTAACTAGATTATTAGGTAAAAATGATGTTTCTGTTATTCCGTTTACACTTCCAATTATATAAGCAAGCTTAACGTGATCTAAATCTGTATCATAAAATGGAGTATCTATTGTTACTCTATCTAATACCATCTCTTTCGTCCAAAATAGAGTATAGTCTGTATTTTGTAATTCTATAAATATAGCATTTACTAGGAGCTCTGCAAACTCTTCCCGTGTTATAGGGTTAGTATATTGTGATTGTAATCTTTCTGGAACAATGCCTATATCAATGCCTTTTTGAATCGTATTTTTTATCCCACCAATAGGTGTATCCCATTCCTCTATACTGGCAGATGCAGCTGTTGAAGGCAGGATTAAAATTAACACTAGCATAAATGATAAGAACTTTTTCATAACAAATCCTTCCCTACTTAAAGTACCATTTTTACAAAATTATCTTTAAGTATAATTATTTTCCATTTTAATTATACTTAAAGAAAAGTAAAATGAAAGATTACTTGAAAAAGATTAAATATTAAAATAATTCTATCACTTTAGAGAGTTACTATTTAATTTTGATATAACACTTAATAAGAAACAACTAATCATATCATTATTATAAAGAAAGGCTTTTTTCGTGCTTTGTTGCGAAAGCAGCATCTACATAGACTAAAATTTGTTTCTATGGCTCCTAAACTAGAAGATAAAGATGTCGTTTTACTGAACAGTGTTTTATGGAAAAAAAGATACCTCGAACATTAACGATATTCTTGTTTAGCTCTTATTGCGTAAAGCAAAAAATAATGCGACAACAGCCATTACATAAAAAAACACTGATTGGATTAATCCATTCAGTGTTCTATCTTCTTTGAATAAACTATTTTTTTGATGCTATATACAGAAAGACAATATTTTTCTGCGAGGTCGTCTATAGTTATCCCAGTATTAAATTCTTCACAGATTTTTTTATTTCTACAGTTTAAATATTCCCTATTACCTGAATTTTCACCCCATTTTTTCCGAGCTCCTTCAGTGTTAGGTATATAAACTACTTGTCCTTGAACATATTTTTGTATTTCTAAAATTAGTTGTTCTGGTAAGACATTATTAGCGTTAATATATTTCATTATAACCCACTCCTTGAATTTGTTTCTTAAATTTAAGGAGTTACAATTATATGAATCTTAACCTTATGTATTGGTTATAAAAATATATTAAATATTTTTTCTTCTTTATCGCAATTCCTCACTTGGTCAATCTATTATTGAGACTTCTTGAATTATTATTAAACATCATCTGGCATACCTCCATTGTTCACAAAATTAAGTTGGTGTTTTTTAAACTAACCTACTTATCATTTTAAAACAGATAAGCGTCTTTATAAACTTTAAAGTTATTTTTCATTATCTAGTAGACTGATTGATATGGAACAAAATATGCAAATTACTTTACTTTCCTACATACAAAGATCATGCTATAGCTATCATTGGTGATAGGTGTTTCATTCCAATCTTTAAATATATGTAAAATCTCAAATCCACTATCACTTAGTAAGCGTTCCATTTCTTTTGGAAATACATATCGCAAAGTTATTTTTGTACTTGTTTCATCTATTTTGATTCCATGTTCATTCTTAACTTTTCTAATTGTGGTGTAATGCTGAAGTTGATTAAGTGAGTCATATGTACTAATCGTTGACAGATCAACAATTTTCCCATCATTTCTTGTGTAAGTTCTCCAATACTCTTCTGTATTTGGTTGCAGCAGTTCTTCAACGCTAGGGAACCTTGTATCAAAAATAAAAATTCCATCATGTTCTAAATGTCTATTAACAGAAGTCAACAAGTGATTTTGCGCTTCATTCGTAAGAAAATGCTGAAAGCCATTCCCAACCATGTAAACCATTGAACCAACTTCACTTAAATTTAGCTGGGTACAATCTTGCTCTACCCATTCTATATGTAGATTTTGATTATTTGCTTTATTCCTCGCTTGTTCCAACATACTTTTATAAATATCCACACCAATTAGTTTATACCCTTTTTTCGCTAAGGGGATCGTTGCTCTACCTGTCCCACAAGCTAAATCTATAATCATACCCTGTTGCTTAGAAGCCCACTTGGTCAGAAAAGGAATATCATTCAAAAATGTGTTTTCCATATCGTACAAGTTGGCATCATCATACTCTTCGAAATTATTTGATGTTAGATGTTTCTCCATTCAATTCTCCTTCAATGTAATCATTTTTTCACTTACAACTTTAGCATATATTTACATATGTTCAATAACAATGTTACAGTTTGATAGTAAAAAACAGGCAAATCACTGAGAATTAGCCTGTTTTTGCATTGATCATTTTTTTGTAGAACCAATTAAACACGTGTTCAATTAAATTTTCTACCTCTAAAAGAGGTAGAAGTTTAATGTTAAATTTCATATCAAGATGTTGTATGCTTTAAGTAGCTCGTTGATTGACACCTAGCCTAACAAGCGATAATTTCTTTTATCATAAATTCTTTTCCGCATAAAATCTCAAAGTCTTTAATGTGGCATTTCGGGCACTTACTATTATTCTCAATTAAATTAAAAACTTTATTGCACTTTTTGCAAATCGCATTACCTGGTAAGGTCTCAATTTTTAATTTTGTAGACTGCAAAATTGTACCATCTACCGCAGCTGGGTAACATGCCTCAATATATTTAGGAATTAATGAGGAAAGCTCGCCAATTTGAAGTACTAAAGTGTCAATTTTTGTTAATGCATTCGTTTTAGCAAAATCTTCTACAGATTTTATGACATGAATAATTACACTTAACTCGTGCATCTTAACTCCCCCTACTCCTCAAGTAAGAAAAGAGCAAACACCTACAATCTGCAATGTAAACTAGCGTACCCATACCTGTTCCAAAAGGTATTGATTAAATACCATTTTGAAAATGCGCATGGTCCCATTTATTAACGAACACTAGACAAGCAGCATAGCAGGGATTGAAACCGATGGTGCTAAAGCGGTTCTATTATTGCAACTCTCAACTTTATGGTTTATTAACCTAGAATATATCTCGCTTCCATCTATATCCTAAGCTGTTTTCGCATTGGCATTTTTTCTATAAAAAGGAACCTTTATCTACTAGTTTAGGAAAAACAGCAACAAGGTAACTTTTACGAAAAGAGCCTTTAGTAAAGACACACACATTTTACTAATAGAAATCTAGCTATTTTCTCTCGAGAAAATAGTTTTTAGGGTCTTAGGTACCTTATTTGTTACTACTTTCACTTTACGTTTCACCATATATTTCTTTATTGTCGGTTTTATTTCATGCAATTCAACACTCGTAGCATCATATTTTCGTACCATTGAAATTGCGTCAAATTTACATTTAGTGACGCAGGAACCACATCCCACACATAGAAACTCATCAACAACTGTTGCGCCACATCCTAGACATCGTTCTGTTTCCTTCTTCACCTGGTCTTCAGTAAATGTTGAACGAAGATCCTTGAAAGTTTTTTTAGATTCAGCTACATCAACATGATCTACTGTTTGTCTCGGTATTTGATCGTACCCTTTAAGGTCCAGGCTACCTATATCAAACGCACGGTAATCTCTCTTTGGACGGCCAAGCAATAAGCTTTGACCTGGTTGAACAAAGCGGTGAATGGAAATTGCACCTTTTTTCCCCATAGCTATCGCATCGATGGCAAATTTAGGCCCTGTTAATGCATCACCACCAGCAAATACATCTGCTTCATCTGTCTGGTAAGTTACAGGATCTGCTTTAATTGTTTTGTTTGGATGTAGTTGAATATTGCAGTCTGCAATCAAATGACCCCAGTCGATCTCCTGGCCTACTGAAATTAGAATATTGTTTACAGCAACAATTTTCGTTTGACTTTCATCAAACTGTGGATCAAACTTGTTATTTTTATCAAAAACAGAAATACACTTTTTGAATTCTATACCTGTAACACGTCCATGATCAACAAGAATACGTTTAGGCCCCCATGATGTGTTGATATGAATGCCTTCTAATAAGGCTTCGTCAATTTCTTCCGTCATTGCCGGTAGCTCTCCCCATTTTTCTAAACAATACATATCTACTTGCGATGCACCAACGCGTGCTGCTGTACGAGCAACATCAATCGCAACATTACCACCACCAATGACCGCTACTGTTCCTGCTAATTTCATTTGTTGCTTAGCATTAACTTCGCGTAGGAAATCTACCCCGGTCATCACTCCTTTAGCATCTTCTCCTTCGATACCTATCCTTCTACCAGCTTGAGCGCCAATTGCCAAATAAAATGCTTTAAAACCTTGATTTCTTAGCTCTTTCAAACTTACATCTTTTCCAACTTCGACGCCGGTCATAAACTTAACACCTAGGTCCTTTACAATATCAATTTCAGCTTGAACAACATTCTTTTCAAGCCTAAAAGACGGAATTCCGAAAGTTAGCATGCCACCAAGTGCTTGTTGTTTTTCAAACACTGTTACTTGATAGCCTTCAATTGCTAGATAATAAGCACAGGAAAGACCTGAAGGACCTGCACCTATGACTGCAATTTTTTTATCGTATTGATGTTTTATTTCAGGGATATAGCGACGATCCTTATTTAAATCTTGTTCAGCGATAAATTTCTTAATATCATCTATTGCGATAGGGTCATCAATGTCACCTCGTGTACAAGCAGATTCACAATACCTCGGGCAGACACGCCCACATACTGCTGGAAACGGATTTTCTTGCTTGATTAGCTCAAGAGCTTCGGTATACCTTCCTTGTGAAGCTAGCTTAATATAACCTTGAATACCAATATGAGCTGGACAATCTGCTTTACAAGGACTTGATCCAGAATCAACAACAACTTCTCGATTAAGCCGATAATTAGGGTTCCATTTATCTGGACCCCACTCTGTATTATATGGAAGCTCTCTTTTCTCCACTATACTAGGTTCACAAATTTTCTGACCAAGCTTCAATGCATTTGATGGACAGTTTTCAACACATTCTCCACATGCAACACATTTATCTTTATCTACTTGTGATACATAATTTGACCTAACGATATCAGGATTTTTAAAATGGTTTGCATGACGCAATGCTAGGCATGCGCATCCACAACAGTTACAAATAGCATGAGTTTTTCCCGGACCTTCTGTATTTGCGATCTGATGCATAAGACCGTCATCTTCTGCCTTTTTAATAATTTCAAAAGCTTTTTCACGGGTTATCTCTCTACCTCTTCCGGTGCGAATGTAGAATTCTGCAGCATCACCCAACTGAATACATATATCCTCCTTCAAGTGACCACAGCCCTCTCCCATCGCTTCTCTGACTGCTCGACAAGCACAATCAGAAACTGAAAAGGTATCATTATCATTCAGATACATAGAAACTTCTTCATAAGAAGCCCTTCTAGTTTCACCATCAATTGCACTTTCTATCGGAATAACCCTCATGACTCCTAAACCTGGGGGAACATTTCCAGCCAAAAATTCACCTTTACTTCTTGAATACTCTTCAAAACATTCAGCTATTTGGGGATGTTTTTTGACATTTTCTTTGTTGACGACCATGAATTCCATCACTCCTGGAACCCACAGATCGAGTTGAAAATAATCTATACCATCTTCAGAAAAAAAGCTAATAACCCCATCATCCGCCAACTGGAAGAGGATTTTTTCTACTTCCTCTACGGGCTTACCACATAAAGCAGCGACTTCCTCCTTAGTCTTTGGTTTCCTTAGCTCAAGGCAAAGTGCGATCTCGGCCATTTCATCCGTAACAACTGGCTCAAGGATTCGATATTCAGGATCTTCAGGCTTTACTTCATGTTTTGAGCCACGTTTTGTTCGGCTTATCTTATTTGCGAGATCAAGAACTTTTTCTTTAGTCATAAAGTTCAACTCCCCATCATATTTTCCTTCAATGTATTATTCATTCCAGTTTTTGATTTGAGTGCGAATCCATTCTACCCACTCACTTATTCCCTCACCGGTTTTAGCTGAGATCGGAATAACTTTAATTTTTGGGTTTAATTTATGTACACGCTCTTTGACTGCTTCTACATCAAAATCAAAAATATCGATGGCATCCATTTTGTTAATTAATAAGACGTCAGCAACTTCAAACATTAAAGGGTATTTCAGAGGTTTGTCATCTCCTTCAGGTACACTTAAAATCATGGCATTTTTTGAAGCACCAGTATCAAATTCAGCAGGACATACTAAATTACCTACATTTTCTAATATAACGAAGTCGATACCTTCTGTTCCTAATCCTGATAAACCTTGCTTGGTCATATCAGCATCAAGGTGACACATTCCACCTGTGTGCAATTGGATAACTTTTGTACCCGTTTGTGCAACAGTATGAGCATCGACATCTGAGTCAATATCTGCTTCTAGCACCCCAATGCTCATTTCATTCTGCAAAGCTTCAATTGTTTTTACAACAGTAGTGGTTTTACCTGAACCAGGTGATGACATCAAATTTAATAAAAAGGTTTTGTCTTTTTTTAAATCTCTCCTAAGCAAAGCTGCCTGTTGATCATTATCTCTGAAAACGCTTTCTTTAATCTCTAGTATTTTATAAGTTTCCATACTATTTCCCCCTCTATTTGATCATTAACGACCGGGTGGATATGAACATAAATGCTCTATTGGAAAACAAATACATTACCTTCAAAATCAGTATAGCATTTAATAATCTTACGAATTTCGAACTTTTTGTGTTCTTTTTTACATCATTTCGAGACTGTAATTTGTCTACGTATTTCACAGTTCCGACAAGAATATTTATATATAATTTTTCATGAATCACGATATTTTTATAATCTCTTAGGATATGAAATAGACATTTTGAAGACTAGTGTTAAAAATGTCATCATTTTATTTTGGTTTCACACCCTAATACGAATGAAATATCGATAAAAATATTGATTAACTAAACATACTGACTAATAAAATGTTTTGGCAGTTGACTTAAAAATATCTAAAAGATATATTAGAGTTATTTAAATTTGAATATTTTTATTTAACTATTAATAAAAGGAGCCATTTTTATGAATAAAGCACAGTTTATTGTATTAGGTATTTTAGAACAGTTAGGAAAAGGTAGCGGTTATGATATTAAACACATATATGATCAAAATAAATTCTACCAGTGGATAGATATCAAAATAGGCTCAATCTATCATGCTATAAAGCAGCTGCACAAAGAAGGGTATATTAGTGAAGTGAAAAAATTGCAAGAGGGAAACTATCCAACGAAGACAATATATACTGTTACAAACGAAGGAAAAAAGAAATTTGATACTCTACAGAAAGAGTCGTTTTTAGGCTTATTTCCTGACTTTTATGGCTTTAAATTAGCACTAAAATTAAACACTCGTCGTACAGAAGAAGAAATTAACGAATACGCTAAAACGGCACTACAAATTATCGATGATAAATTGGACGCAATGAAAGCACATTTAAATTCTTTGGAGCCGTACAGTCACAAGTATACATACGATTCTTTTTTCATTCTGCATGATCAACGGTTATATGAAGCCGAAAAAGAATGGATTCAAGAGGCAGTTAAAAATATCAATCTTATTATGCGTTTAGAACAGTAATTAACAGCTAATCACTTCAGAATTTAAGTATTGACAATTATTCAAATTTGAATATAATGTAAGTAACTAATCAAATTTGAATAATTTTGGAGGGATTATATTGAGGGCTACCTATGTGGAAAATGGAACTTTGGCCATCGCTTTATTGATCACTGGAATTATGGCAGGATTTTTCTATACCTATACGTTTAATGTAAATTTAGCCATGTTGGAAGTAGACGGTGAAATATATGCAATTGTGCAGTCTCTATTTAACGAAAATGTTAGACACTTTATGTTTTTCATTTTTTTCTTTGGTGGTGGAGCAGCATCTATTATAGCAATTTTAGTTAATTTGAGACACTATAAGTCTTTTTCTTTTTGGTTAATCGTTACTGCTGGGCTGATATACATTTTTGGTATTATTATTTTCACTTTCCAAGTAAATTTGCCTCTTAATTATGAAACAGAAAGCTGGATACCTAAGGCAGTACCTGGAGATTGGATGCAAACCCGTGATGCATGGAATCAAGCTAATGCACTGCGAGTTATCTTCTCTTCTGTTTCTTTTGCTTCCTATATACTTGCTTTATTCCTAAGAGCTTCCAAGATACCTAACCCTCAAAATACTAAATAACATGGAAAGTGCCAATTTATGCTCACAGTCAATACTACACATAAATTGGCACTTATTATATTAATTGGTTACTTATGCCGTTCACACGGAAAAAAATCACTTTAGAAAATACTTTGGTTACAGTAATATCATTAGATATACTTACTTATATTCTTATTATTCTTTAGAATAATTGAATCATATGTATTTTCATCTAGCATTTTTAAGATCTTTGGTTTACTTTCCTTTTCAAAAACAGCATTCCAGTGAAACATCATCTTAAAAATTTTTATTGTTGGAAAATAATTTGCTTTTTCCAATCCTATTTTTTGAAGGATAAATCTCTTTATAATCCTCACTATTCTCGTCGTGTATGGTGTATCTAAGAAGATAATTAGATCAGCGTTCTGATAGCTGTGCTCTACCCATTTATGAGTATGAGCACCCTCTATAATCCAAGTACTGGAACTGACTATTTCTTCTAAATATTTTTCTCTTCGTCTTCTGATCTACGAATGTCACCAGTATCATGTCTTTTCCACACAACATTATCTAATTCATAAAAAGGGATATTCAACGAATTTGATAAATTCCTTGCTAAAGTTGTTTTTCTACTTCCAACTGAACCTACAATATGGATTTTTTGAGGAATACTATTATTCATATTGATCACCATCCACTAACAATTCTTCTATAATTTACTATTATTTAGTAATAGTAAATTATGTCAATACCGACAAAATTGCTCTTAATAACATATCCAATAATTCAAGGTGTACACTTTAAACTCCTTCTTCTCATCAACTGGAACAAACAAAAAAGGCACTTCCATTTTACAGAAAAGTGCCGTCTGTCCTATTTTATTGCAACCATTATGTCCTAAGGATTCATCCAAAGCTGTTAAATAAAAACTCCCTGCTTTTTTTCATTATAGTCTCTTAAACGTCTCCTTATTTCTGCGACAACTGATGCTGGGTTATAGATTTGAAAAATGACATAATTATACTTTTTATGTCCTTTTAAGTCAATCATAACTAGAGGTTCTCTACGTTCGTATGATAAAAAATACGATACATCTGCGTATTTAAAGCTACCTTCATAAATATATGGTGGAAATGAAGTACCTAGCTTCCTGAGCATCCATAGGGGAGCATCAAAATAATCAACAAATACATCCGTTATAGTATGATAAGGGATTTTAAGTTTTCGCTTCAATGCAAAGTAGCCTGTTAAACCTGTTAAGTTTAAAATAAGTTCAGTTTCTTTAAAATTCCCAATTTCTCTCCCCCACACTGATTTATAAGATATATTAATTAAGGCTCTTTGTGTAAGCTTTGTTACTATTTTTTAAAATGGACAGTGTACGAGAGCTCAATAATATTAACAGTGGAAAAATGCACGAACTTAGATGTATACCACTTTATCTTAGAGTGAAAAGCAACATTCAATGAGAAAACAGCCTTAATTAATGTTATTTAGGCCGCTTGTTTTATATTATTGTTAATAAAAGGAATTTATTCATAAAATGTTGCTACTTCTATCGCGTAATCATCAATAAGGTAGTTTCTACATAGTAATCTACTAAACATATAGTCGTGATTGTTCAAGTAGAGAAAACTCTATCAATGACTAATTGATTTTTGTGCCCATCATCAATAAGTGGTAAATCATCATCTAACTTTTCAAAAGTAAGATATTCGTAGACTTTTTCTAAAAAGGGCAAGAATGCAGGATAGTAACGACTTGCAACATCCGAAAGTTCTATATATTTGTTTTTTTGTTCATGTACCACTACTTCTTGGATAGGTTGATTTATTTTTTCTATTAATAAATTGTCATCATTTTTTAGAGTAACTGTCCCTAAATTACCGTAAATTTTCAAGCTAGAACCTATGCCGTGATTAACTCCAGTTAAAAGCTGAATAGAAAAAGTCGTGTTATTCGTCATTTTGCCATGAATGAAGAAAGCATCATCAGCGTCTCTTTCCTCTCCACCCCCATGTGGGACATGAGTATGTACTAAACCGTTAACTATATCGACTTCTGCATTTATTAGCCAACGTAAACAATCGATCATATGTGAGCCGAGTGCACCTAGCATGCCTCCATATTGTTGTTTCTGTCCTAACCAACCTCTTTTGTTTGTAACAAGGTTTTGATACTGTGAGTAACTAACATGGTATTCAAAATGCAATAGTTCACCAATTTCATTGTTCTGAATAAGAGACTTTACTCGTTGACGACTCGGTAAATACCTCCATTCAAAGTCAATAATAACCTTTTTATTATACTGCTTTGATAGTTGTATAAGTTCAGCAGATTCTTGACTGTTCGTAGTAAAAGGCTTTTCACAAACAACATGAATCCTTCTTTCTAACGCGTATTTTACCATTTCATAATGGTGAACTGGCATAGAACTAACAAATAGAAGATCTAAGCTTTCATTATCTAGCATCTGTCTCCAATCTTGATAATGAACAAAGCTATTCAAACCATCATTTAATTCATCTGGTATTTGGTGCCGCTTCATTGTACAAACAGAGACTAAATCCATCTCTTCCTGAGCCTGAATGATTGGAGCTTGAACTCGCAAACCAAACCCACCACCTATAATCCCAACTTTCATAAAACCAACTCCCTCAATATTGTGATAGTCATCATAAACCCTCTTCATTCAAGCTGGGTTATTTCACATCATTATTCGTACATTAGAAGAGTCTATGGTAAAACCCATTTATCTTCATACCTTTTTTATAATGTTAAATCATTAATTCCAATAATAAATGTACTCCCGAAGTGATGAATAAAGTGATTTCTTATTCATTAATTATACTAGAGTGCAGTTTCCTTTAAAAATACTAAACACACATGGAAATATATGCTAACATTAACAGTGAATGGTTAAAAAAATCATAGAATACATATCCGCAACTAAGCGAAAAAAGCATCAATGAATAGAGCCTTATTCAGCCACCTATATTAAGTTAAAATTGAAAAAGGTAGTTTTTCAAGGAAGGAGGAGAACAATGAAAAAAACATTAAGTGTGTTATCCACCGTATCGTTCTTCATTGGACTTATTACGTTAGTATTGATGTTATACGGTATAGATGATTATTTATATAACTTCGGAATTTTTATTATTGTTATCGGTTTGTTTATGGCAATGTTTGCAGAAAAAGGGCTATTTAGAAAAATTGGCTTAGTTGGTAACGGAATCATTGTATTTTTTATAATTATTATACCGCTCATTGTTACGACGTTTTTTTGGAATACGCCTTAATTTTAATTTTAGGACTATAAAAGAATTAATAGCATAATAAAAAGCTCAGGATGAATAAAGTGTACCCTTTGTAAAGGACAGTTTTAAAAAAGCCTAGGCTACATTAAGAAGGTGATCTCTGTATTGAACAGGGGTCATCCTCTTTAAATTCCATTGATATCTGTATTTATTGTAATAAATCATATATTGCTTAATTTCAAGTTTTAGTTCGTATAGTGTCGTGCATGGTTTAATATTAGCCTCATCCTTAAAATGTCCA
>NZ_JBPXRQ010000012.1:0-141563 GCF_051842895.1 Cytobacillus sp. Hm23 | reverse complement strand
TGCACGTATCCCCATTTCATACTTGTTTCTCGACAACTCAAGTATAAAAGAATGGGTGATATCGTGCTCTTTTTTATGCACTCAAATTGTGTATAAACCCCAACATTTATTATAGAACCTTTTAATATAATAAGTATGTTTTCGCACTGATTCTTATATATAAGCACGTATACTCTAGCGTTGGTGGCATCTTTTCTGTTGTTAAAAAGTTATTGAGTTTTTTAAACACATTATTCTGTTCATTGCTAGTAAAAATAGTGAAAGGCCCTTTCTTAAGAAGAGGTAAATGAAGGGCTCTTTTTTCTCAGGAGACAGACACAAGGTTACTCATACGTAAAGTGAAAGAAAGCAACAAAGTTTATGAAAAGAGCCTATAATAAAAAAAGTTGGTTTGTCTATTTCTAATCGATTATAATTTATGTATGTAGGCTCTTTTCGTACACTTTCGTACTATAATATACAAATGAGAACAAATAGTCGAAGTATGATGAGTTTCAATTCGTTTGCTTAACTCGAAAAGATGACCGAATGTTATTTGAAGGCTGTTTTCGCATTGATTATTGTTTTTCGTATTAAGAACGAACACCTAGGTAACTAACGTTCGTGGCATGTTTTCTTCTGGACAACGATGAATAACATTATAAAACCACTTTTTATAGTAATATTTTGATAACAATAGCAACAATGTTTACGAAAAGAGCCTTAATGAAAGATGTGTGTAATTCTGGATATGAAAACAAAAACACTGAATATGTAACAGAGTTCTGAGTGATGGATGGGGTTTAATACGTATACTTGGAGGTACATATGAGTACAAAAATATTAGTGGTTGATGATGAACAGTCTATTGTGACATTACTTACATATAACTTGCAGCAAGCTGGATATGAAGTTATTGTAGCGACTGATGGACAATCAGGTAAACAAAAAGCGATAAGCGAAAAGCCTGATTTAATCATTCTTGACTTAATGCTACCTCAAATTGATGGTATTGAAGTATGTAAACAACTAAGATTAGAAAAGGTTTTTACGCCAATTTTAATGCTTACAGCAAAGGACGATGAATTTGATAAAGTGCTTGGCTTAGAACTAGGAGCAGATGATTATATGACAAAGCCTTTTAGTCCAAGAGAGGTTGTCGCTAGAGTAAAAGCAATTTTACGGCGGATGCAAATATCAAATCAAGTCAATAGTGAGTCTGTTGAAGAACAAGACGCAATCATCATTGGAAATTTAAAAATCATTCCAGAGCACTATGAGGCGTATTTTCTTGGTGAGAAATTAGAACTGACACCAAAGGAATTTGAGTTACTATTATACTTGTGCAAAAACAAAGGAAGAGTCTTAACGAGAGATCAATTACTAAGTGCAGTGTGGAATTATGATTTTGCTGGAGATACACGTATAGTTGATGTTCATGTTAGTCACCTTAGAGAAAAAATTGAAATGAACACAAGGAAGCCAATATATATTAAAACGATTCGGGGATTAGGTTATAAACTAGAGGAGCCTAAACTAGATGCTTAAATTTCGATCTCGCCTTCTCTTTGCATTGATTTCATTAATCGTCACAGTATTATTAGGCTTAGGTCTATTTATAGGACAATTATTTGAGTCATATTATAATAATTCATTTTACGAGCAGATTGAAAAGGATGCAAAAATGGCTGCATATGCTATAGCTGAAGAAGGGATTGAAAGCGCGAATATTAACGAGAAGGCTAATACGATAGGAGAGATTTTAAACACCGAAGTCACCATTTTGGATCAACTAGGTAGAGAGAAATACCAATCAAATCCTAATAACAATATATTAACAAATGGAGAACTACTATATCTTCTTAAGAAAAATAAGGAAAATGACAGTGGATTTCATATAACTAACGAAGATGAAACCTTATATTCATACGGCATTTCTATCTTAAAAGAAGGTAATTTACTTGGTTATATCATTTTAACAACGTCTCAGGCCTCAATAGACAAAATTAGCACACAAATTTGGGGACTAGTGATAAGTAGTCTTGGAGTTGGGCTAGTCATTATCATGCTTTTAGCTATTAAAATAACAACACAATATACAAAGCCGCTTGAATCAGCTACTAAGGTAGCAATGGAGCTAGCAAAAGGAAATTATAAAGCGAGGACGTACGAAGGTGAATTAGATGAAACTGGAATGTTAAGCCAGTCCATCAATGTTCTAGCTCGTACGCTCCAAGATATGAAAAAATCTCATGAAATGCAACAGGATCGATTGCAAACATTAATCGAAAATATGGGTAGCGGTTTACTCTTAATTGATAGTAAAGGTTACATTCATTTAGTAAATAAAGCTTTTACAGAAATTTTTCAAGTAAACTCTAATGATTTTTTGTATAAATATTATTATGAAGCTTTTAGTCATAAGGAAGTGATTTCTCTCGTTGAAGAAATTTTTATGACTGAAGAAAAGGTCAGAAAACAATTACTCCTACCCATTTCAATTGAACGAAAGCATTTTGAGGTGTACGGTGGACCAATTATTGGAAATAATGATGAGTGGAAAGGTATCGTTGTAGTTTTCCACGATATTACTGAATTAAAAATGCTCGAACAAATGAGAAAGGATTTTGTAGCAAATGTTTCTCATGAATTAAGAACGCCAATTACTTCTATTAAAGGTTTTAGTGAAACATTACTAGATGGGGCAATGAAGGACGAAAACACTTTGCAATACTTTATGTCCATCATATTGAAAGAAAGTGAAAGGATGCAAAGCTTAATTCAAGATTTACTAGACCTTTCGAAAATTGAGCAACATGGATTTACTTTAAATATTGATCAAGTTGACATAAAGGTACTTCTTGAAGAAGTAATGGTCATTTTAGCTGGAAATGCTGATGAAAAAAATATTAAAGTTACTATGAATACCGAAGCGACAGCAAATTTATTTGTGGCAGGGGATGCTGACCGTTTAAAGCAAGTATTTATAAATCTAATATCAAATTCGATTGTCTATACTGGACCTGAGGGTAAGGTAGATATTACAATTGCTGAAAATGCAGAAGAGGTATCTGTCAAAATAATAGACTCCGGCATAGGTATAAAAGAGGAAGAAATTCCACGGATTTTTGAACGTTTTTACCGAGTTGATAGGGATCGTAGTCGAAATTCTGGTGGTACTGGATTAGGGCTTGCAATCGTAAAGCATATTATAGAAGCGCATCATGGGCATATCTTGGTCGAAAGTAAGGTTGGGGAAGGAACGGTTTTTACAGTAGTATTGAAAAAACAATACGTTTAGCGTACAGTTAGCATCATGGGATATGTTAACAATTTATTTACAGGGCGTTTAAGCAACCTTTACAATACTCTGCTAGTATATATAATGAAAACCCCTTCATCCAGAAGGAACCATCTTTGGGAACATGGAAACATGTTCTCTTTTTTTGTGAGTTTTTATGATGTTTTTGCTATTTTCTTTGTTAATATTCCGTTAAAATAAAATTGGGAAGCATATGAAACCTTTTTATGTTTAAAACCGTACTACATATTAAGGTCTAAGAAAGAGAGGGAGAGACATGGTTAGTATAAAGAGGATATATTCATTTATAGGGTTAGCAATTTTAGTCGTTCTGTTAGGTGTGAGCGCTTTAACGTCTTGGTACACCGTTGATGAATCAGAACAAGCAGTTATTTTAACTTTTGGTAAAGTAGAAGAAGGTATTAGTGAACCAGGGCTTCATTTTAAATTGCCTTGGCCTATCCAAAATGTTCAAAAGCTGTCAAAGGAGACATTTAGTTTACAGTTTGGATATGAGGAAAGGAACAATGAGGTAATTCGTGAAAACCGCAATGATACGAAGATGATTACTGGTGACGAAAATATTGTATTAGCAGACCTTGTCGTTCAGTGGAAAATAACAAACCCAGGAAAATTCTTATATAATTCTTTAGATCCTGAGCAAATTTTATACAATACTACATCCGCTTCACTAAGAAGCATTATCGGTAGCTCAGCAATTGATGATGCTCTTACATCTGGGAAAGCAGAAATTGAGGCAGAAGTCTTTGAATTATTAACATCACTTGTTGATAAATACGACATTGGAATCTCGGTGTTAGCGGTTAAGTTGCAAGATGTTGAATTACCAAATGATGAAGTAAGAAAAGCATTTACAAATGTAACTGATGCTAGAGAAACGATGAATACGAAGATCAATGAGGCAGAAAAATATGAAAACAAGCGTATGCAAGAAGCTGAAGGGGAAAAAGACGCCATTATCTACAATGCAGAAGGAGATAAGGTGGCAAGAATTCAAAAAGCCGTTGGTGATGTAGCTTTATTTAATTCAATATATAGTGAATATAAAAATTCACCAGAAATTACGAAACAACGCTTAATCATCGAAACATTAGAGCAAGTGTTACCTAACACTCAGCTATATATTATGAATGATGATGGAAATACATTAAAATACTTACCTCTTAAACCACTTGAGAGTCAAACACCGCCAGTCAAGCAGGAAGGAAGTGAAGGTAATAATGAGTGATCAAAACATAGTTGATATTAATGAACAGCGAAAAGGGAACCTGGATTGGAAGAAATATAGAACATCTGGAATTTTCCTAATTATATTACTCGTATTAGTTGGAATTATATTAAGTAACCTTTTTATCGTAAAAGAAGGTGAATATAAAGTTATCCGTCAATTTGGTGAAGTAGTAGATTATAAAGATGAACCAGGTCTAAGCTATAAAATCCCTTTTATTCAGACAGTAACTACTTTGCCTAAATATCAAATGATATATGATGTGGAAGAAGCTGAAATTAATACGAAAGATAAAAAACGATTAATTATTGATAATTATTCTGTATGGAAAATTGATAACCCTAAGCTGATGATTGCAAATGCAAGAACTGTTGCAGGTGCAGAAGCTAAGATGGGAGAGTTCATTTATTCTGTCGTCCGTGCTGAGTTAGGGAAGCTAGACTACGATGAAGTTATTAATGATGAAAAATCATCAAGAGGTAGTTTGAACGATGTGGTTACGGCAAAAGTGAATGAGTTGCTAGCACGTGATAACTACGGGATTCAAGTGATTGACGTACGAATGAAAAGAACAGATTTACCTGTAGAAAATGAACAAACCGTTTTCACTCGAATGATATCTGATCGTGAAAAGATTGCTCAGGAGTATTTGTCTAGAGGGGATGCTGACAAAAATCGTATAATAGCAAATACAGATAAAGTAGTCAAAGAAATTTTATCTAAGGCAATGGCTGATGCGGAAGTAATCCGAGGGGAAGGGGAAGCAGAAGCAGCTAAAATATACAATGAATCATTTTCTAAAGATGCTGAGTTTTATCAGTTATTCCGAACTTTAGAGTCGTATAAAACGACAATTAATGGTGAGACAATGATTATCCTTCCTAGTGATTCACCTTATGCAAATCTATTGATGGGCAATTTACAATAACAAACATCAAAAAGTCGTTATTTTCCTTTCTTTTCTGTATCATGCTACAATAGAATGAAAGAATAACGGCTTTTTTTGCGTTGAGGAGGGTTTTATTTGGATAAAAACAAGTTAGTGTTGATAGATGGAAACAGTATCGCATACCGTGCATTTTTTGCTTTACCTTTACTGAGCAACAATAAAGGGATACATACAAACGCAATATATGGTTTTACGATGATGTTAAATAAAATTATTGATGAAGAAAAACCAACCCATATATTAGTAGCATTTGATGCTGGAAAAACGACTTTTAGGCATGAAACTTATAGTGAATATAAGGGAGGAAGGCAAAAAACTCCTCCAGAATTATCAGAACAATTTCCATTTATTAGAGAGCTATTAGATGCCTATCAAATTACCCGCTATGAACTCGAAAATTATGAAGCAGACGATATAATTGGCACATTATCAAAACAAGCTGAACAGGATGGTTTTAATGTTAAAGTCATCACAGGTGATAAAGATTTAACCCAGCTTTCAACAAGTAATGTTACTGTTAATATTACTCGTAAGGGTATAACCGATGTTGACGCGTATACACCTGAGTTTATTGCAGAAAAATATGGTATTAAACCTGCTCAAATCATCGATTTAAAAGGCTTAATGGGAGATAGTTCAGATAATATTCCTGGAGTACCAGGAGTTGGAGAAAAGACTGCATTAAAGCTATTAAAAGAATTTGGAACAGTGGAACAAGTGCTTGCATCAATTGATCAAGTAAGTGGAAAAAAGTTAAAGGAAAAATTAACTGATCATAGAGAGCTTGCAGTATTGAGTAAGGAGTTAGCTACTATCAACTGTGAAGCTCCTCTTAGTATCACTGTTAATGATGCTAATTTTAAGGGTATAGATAAAGAAAAAGTAAGTGACATTTATAAAGATTTAGGTTTTGAATCAATGTTATCGAAACTTGGCTACTCTGAGGAGGTAAATCAAGAGGAGCTTAAAGACATAGAATTTACAGTTGCTACTGAGGTAACTCAAGATATGCTAGCTGATCATTGTTCATTAGTTGTTGAGGTATTAGAAGAAAACTATCATTTGGGAGATATTTTAGGTATTGCAATTGAAAATACGAATGGTCGATATTTTATTCCTACAGAAGTAGCAGTAGGTTCTAATATGTTTAAAGAATGGGCAAAAAATGAGGAAATGAAGAAAACAGTTTTTGATGGAAAAAAGGCAATTGTTTCTTTACATTGGAAAGGCATACAATTAGCAGGGATTGATTTCGATACAATTATCGCTTCATATATATTAGATCCTTCCGACACGAATGATGAGGTCACAAGTATAGCAAAACGTTATGGTATGTCAGAAATATTAACTGATGAACAAGTTTATGGAAAAGGTGCCAAGAGAAAAATTCCCGAGCAACAACAATTGATGGAACACCTCATACGTAAAGCAAATGCTCTATATAAAATGAAGGATCAGCTTATAAATGATTTGCAAGAAAATGAACAATTAGATTTATTACTCAATTTAGAAATGCCACTTTCTTCTATATTAGCAAAAATGGAAGAAATCGGTGTAAATGTGAACATAGACAAGCTTAAACTAATGGGAGATGAGCTAACGAAGCAATTATCTAACTTAGAGAATGCAATATATGAACTAGCTGGTGAGAGCTTTAACATTAATTCTCCTAAACAATTAGGTGTTATTTTATTTGAGAAATTAAACTTACCTGTTATTAAGAAGACAAAAACTGGCTACTCTACTTCTGCTGACGTTCTTGAGAAACTAAAAACTAAACATAACATTATTGCTGAAATTTTACATTATCGACAATTAGGTAAACTGAAATCAACATATATTGATGGATTATTAAAGGTTGTACATAAAGATACATCCAAAATCCATACTCGATTTAATCAAGTTTTAACGCAGACTGGGAGATTGAGTTCAATTGACCCTAACTTACAAAACATACCAATAAGATTAGAAGAAGGACGAAAAATTAGGCAAGCTTTTGTTTCTTCTAAAGAGGATTGGGTCATCTTTGCTGCAGATTACTCACAAATTGAGTTAAGGGTGTTAGCACATATTGCAAATGATGCTAATTTAATTGCTGCATTTAATCAAGATTTAGATATACATACGAAAACTGCGATGGATGTGTTTCATGTAAATGAAAATGACATAACATCAAACATGCGTAGACAAGCAAAAGCTGTGAATTTTGGAATTGTTTATGGGATCAGTGACTATGGCCTATCTCAAAATCTTGGGATTACTAGAAAAGAGGCAGCAAACTTTATCCAGCGTTACTTTGATAGCTTCCCTGGTGTGAAAAACTATATGGATGATATCATTCAAGAGGCAAAGCAAAAAGGTTATGTATCAACCCTGTTACAAAGAAGACGTTATATTCCTGAAATAACGAGTAGGAATTTTAATGTGAGAAGCTTTGCTGAACGAACTGCAATGAACACACCAATTCAAGGAAGTGCAGCCGATATTATTAAATTGGCCATGATCAAAATGGCTAACCGCTTGCACCACGAGGGTTTAGAAGCAAAGCTGCTACTTCAAGTACACGATGAATTAATCTTTGAAGCACCACAAGAAGAAATAGAAATACTGAAACAACTTGTTCCTGATGTCATGGAGAGTGCAGTAGAATTAACTGTTCCACTTAAGGTTGATTACTCATATGGCCCTACATGGTATGATGCAAAGTAGTGATAAAGCATATTGGGAATGGTTTGAAAGGAGGAGTTCCTCATTCCGGAAGGACCTGAAGTACAACAAGTTTTAAACTCTATAGAGCACAAAGTACTAGGCAAAATAATTTCAGAGGTAGCTGTTTTACATACAAAGATTACTATGCCCTTAAAAAAAATAGGAAGGCAAGAAGTTGAAACATTCTCTCAACGACTAGAAGGAGGAAGTATAGAAAAAATTGAAAGGAAAGGAAAGTACTTAATTTTTAATATAAATCAAGTTGATATTTCCACCTTATACTTAGTCACTCATCTTGGGATGACAGGTGCTATTTTTCATGTAAACAACTTAAATGAAATTGCACTAAATTATCGAAAACATGTTCATATCATATTTAAATTAAATGATGAGTCATTAATGGTTTATTCTGATCAAAGGAGATTTGGGTGGATGGGTGCTTTGAATGAACAAGAGTATACCGCTTATCGACCTCTTCAAGAGGTTGGTCCCGATCCAGCTTCTGAAGATGCTCCAAAGCTTTTTTTGGAAATAATAAGAAATAAAGCTTTTATTAATAAACCGATAAAACGTGTAATTATGCAACCAAATGTCATTCAAGGTGTGGGAAATATATACGCATCCGAATGTCTTTATAAAGCTAAGCTAAACCCATTAACATCTGTTGAAGAGATTTCAGATGAAAAGCTGTTAGAATTATTAGGTCATATTAAAGAAACGTTTGAACTTGCAATAAAGCTAGGAGGTTCATCTATAAGAGATTATGTAAATTCCGAAGGGAAAAAAGGGACATTCCAAGAGCTACATATGGTTTATAATAAAGACTTTTGTCCTGAATGTGGAAGTTCTATTGAAAATCTAAAAATAGATCAGCGTTCATCATTTTATTGCCCTAACTGTCAAGCAAAAAGTTGATTATGTTTTCAAGCATATTTGGCTTTTTACATGCAATCAATCGTGAAAACAGCTGTACAAAAGGCTCTTTTTCATAAACTTTGTTGTTATTGTTCGTAAAATAGAAGATTAAGATGCAGTTACACGCAACAGTCGTCAATATATAGAAGAAAAGATGCCACGAAATCTTACCAAATACGTGTATATTTTTTGTATGACAAGCAACAACCGATGCAAAAACAGCTGTAAATGGCTCTTGTCGTAAGTATTTTGTTATTTTTACTAAAAATGGACATCATGATGAGTTAATGAGAGCTTAGTAATTTTACGAATAGAAAAGATGCCACGAAATCTTACCAAATACGTGTTCGAAAAAACAGCTGTAAAAAAACATAGAGCTTCTTTTTGAACTTTGGATGGGCTTCTTCCATATACTACTGTAGCTAAATCGGAAGGAGCTCATGCAATGGTTCAATATATGTCGCTCATAATTTTAGCTTTTGCAGTTAGTTTAGATAGTTTTACTGTTGGCTTCACTTATGGCTTGAGAAAAATGAGTTTGCCAATAAAGTCAATTATTATCATTGCATTCTGTTCAGCAATTACATTAAGTGTAGCAATGTTTTTTGGAAATATGATTTCAATGATACTATCTCCAAGCATTGCTGAAAAAATTGGTGCAGTAGTACTTGTATGTATAGGTGCTTGGGTATTATTCCAGTTTTTTCGTCCTGCGAAAAATATGCTAGATGAGAATGAAGAAAAGATATTATTTAACTTGGAAATAAGATCGTTAGGCGTAGTTATTAATATTCTTAGAAAGCCGATGGCGGCTGATCTTGACAAATCGGGAACAATTACTGGTATTGAAGCATTCTTACTCGGTGCAGCCCTTTCGTTAGATGCGTTTGGTGCAGGGCTTGGAGCAGCTCTTTTAGGCTATTCCCCGATGTTAATGGCTGCTTCGGTTGCATTGATGAGCATGCTTTTTTTATCATTAGGGTTAAAAAGTGGTATTTTATTTTCAGGAATAACATGGGTAAAAAAATTCTCTTTTTTACCAGGAGTTATTTTAATTGTCTTAGGAATATGGAAGTTATAACGTTAAAACTAAGGGGAATGGGGTTACTACCCATTCCGAATATATAATATACTTGCAGAAAATGGGGGATCGGTAATGACACTTATCATAGGATTAACAGGAGGAATAGCAAGCGGTAAAAGCACAGTAGCAAAAATGCTTGAAAAACTTGACTTTCCTATAGTTGATGCAGATATTATTGCGAGAGAAGTAGTCACAGCTGGTGGATCTGCATATAAACAAATTATTGCAACATTTGGAGAAAAGGTTACACAACCTAATGGAGAGTTAGATAGAGAGAAACTAGGTAACATTATCTTTCATGATGAAGATAAAAGGCAACAATTGAACAGTATCGTTCATCCCGCTGTACGTGAAAAGATGCTTGAAAGAAAGAATGAATATTTGAAACAAGGCTTACAAGTGGTTATTTTAGACATACCGTTATTGTTTGAAAGCAAATTAACTGATATGGTCGACAAAACGCTACTTGTATATGTGGACCCTGATGTTCAATTACATAGACTAATGCAAAGAAATAACTACCCTAAGCACGAAGCTGAGGCTAGAATTAATTCGCAAATGCCTCTAAAGGAAAAAATTCCTTTAGCTAGTGCGGTGTTAAATAATAATGGTTCCATATTAAATACTGAGGAAAAACTCCATAAACTCCTCCGAAACTGGAATATACAAATATTCTCTGATTAACAAGCTCATCAATCTTAGTTTGATTCAAGGCTTTCCCGTTATAGGATATGCGTTGGATTTTCAATGAGGTGAGTAGAATTTTCTCCTCATTCACTCCGCGTTTACTGTCTATAATATACATAAAGCCACTACTAGTTTATGACCAACATAGTTTACGAAAAGAACATAAGTTTAGAGAACATTTGCCCCCACTTCTTATCAGTAGATTTAAAGGTAGGGGGTCTTTTTGTATATTGGAAAAAAATATGTGTATTTTAATTATCACAATTCTAGATAATTATGTTATACTAATTACACGAATGTAATGAAAAGTATAACATTATTTTCGAGGGGAGTAATATTATGAATGCAAGAATTGCGATTAATGGTTTTGGAAGAATTGGAAGAATGGTATTTCGTCAAGCGATGACAAACAGCGAATTAGAAATAGTTGGAATAAATGCTAGCTATCCAGCTGAAACTTTGGCACATTTAATTAAGTATGATACGAATCATGGCAAATTTGATGGTGAAGTAGTCGCAGAAAATGACTCACTCATCGTAAATGGAAAAAGAATAAAGCTGTTAAGTACACGTGACCCAAAAGAATTACCTTGGGGCAGTCTTAATATAGATATTGTTATTGAAGCTACTGGTCAATTTAATGACCGAGCTAAAGCTAGCTTACATTTAGATGCAGGGGCAAAAAAAGTAATATTAACAGCACCTGGAAAAAATGAAGATATTACAGTCGTAATGGGAGTAAATGAGAATAAATTTAATACAGAAGAGCACGATGTTATTTCAAATGCATCATGTACAACTAATTGCTTGGCGCCAGTTGCCAAAATAATTGATGAACAATTTGGAATAGAAAGTGGTTTAATGACAACAGTACATGCATATACGAATGACCAAAAAAATATTGACAATCCTCATAAAGATCTACGTCGTGCCCGTGCGTGTGCACAATCAATTATTCCTACAAGTACAGGTGCTGCGAAAGCGTTATCACTTGTTCTACCGCAGTTAAAAGGAAAATTACACGGTATGGCGTTACGTGTCCCGACTTCAAACGTATCACTTGTGGATTTAGTCGTGGATGTAAAGAGAGATGTAACAATTGATGAAATAAATGATGCATTTATCATTGCATCTAATACTTATTTAAAAGGGATTATTGATTTTACAACAGAGCCGTTAGTATCGGTTGATTTCAATACAAATCCCCATTCTTCGATCATTGATGGTTTATCAACGATGGTTTTAAATAATCGGAAAATAAAAATTCTTGCTTGGTATGATAATGAGTGGGGCTATTCATGTCGAGTTGTAGATTTAGTTAAATATGTAGCATGTGAAATGATGAAAAAAACAGAAATGAAAGTTGGATAAAAATAGCATAAAGATATGGTTTATATAGCCAAAGAGTATGTTTATTTAAATATACTCTTTTTTCTTTGGTTGTCCCCGTATAGCTAGTTATTTTGAGCTACTAATTCTTTTAGGGTTCTTGGCATCATTCCTTCAATTAAACGATAACAATCGTATGAAACCACTACTAGCTGTTCACTTGGATAACAATAACAACATTTACGATGATAGTAATTATTAATGCGTTTTCATATGAATTGATGTTCGTATATTAAGAAATAACAAGCATGTAATTGAGTTCCTATTAATAGGAAATGGGATAAAATTATATTTCATGTATTATTTAGTTACAATCTCAATAAACTTTTCGCCATAAAATATTAGCGGATAGGGAAATATTGTTTATTATAACGAGATGTAATGAGCATCATTTTTCTGAGAAAGGAAAATGTGTCTACCAATGACACAATACTAATGGAAGTTTCAGTGAAATATCCATTCAAAGATCAAGAATTCGTCTTATACTTGCCGTTGAAATCCGCAAGAAGACATTTAGGAAGTTTGCAATTAATCAAAAGACTTTGGAGGAATTGACGTGCAGCTTTTGTTATTTCCACAAGTTTTATCGGATATTTGTTATTAAAAAGGAAAATGTAAATAGTATCACCACAAATAAATACGTCCTTAACTTACGCGAATAAAAATAGAAAAGGTTGTTGCAAAAATCACACAAACAAAGTATACTATTTTTCGTGAACTTCTTGATGATTAGGTACTGTAGCTACTTAAAGGGTTAGGACCTCTTTGGACTAACTTTCCCCCGTGGTAGTTATGAAAAATATCTGTTAGAAGAAATTCATGTCTGAATAATATTTATCGCTTAAGGGGGACTAGCATATGGAAACAATGGGTAGACACGTTATTTCTGAGTTGTGGGGTTGTAATTTTGAAAAGTTAAATGATATCAATGAAATTGAAAAGATTTTTGTTGATGCAGCATTAAAGTCAGGTGCTGAAGTTAGAGAAGTTGCTTTCCATAAATTTGCTCCTCATGGAGTAAGTGGTGTCGTAATTATTTCTGAATCTCATTTAACAATACACAGCTTTCCCGAGCATGGTTATGCTAGCATAGACGTTTATACATGTGGTGATCGTATTGACCCTAATGTTGCTGCACAACATATTGCAGAAGCTTTAGGTGCTGAATCACGTGAAAATATTGAATTACCTCGTGGAATGGGTCCAGTGCAAGTGCAGAAATCAAAATTAAAAGTTCTATAACAATTATATAAATGTTCGAACAAAAAAGGGGTATAGCAATATACCTCTTTATTTTTATGCTTGTACTTAGTTTCGTCTTTTTATATCATTAGAGTATAGAGAACAAGAAACCTAAGGAAAGCTATGTTCTCTTCATTAAGGCTCTTTTCGTAAACTTTGTTGCTTTTTATACTTACATTAGAGAAACTGATATGTATTATATGCTTTTCATAGTCTTTAGAGAAGAAAAAATGTATACGTTAATATGAAAAACAAAATTCTATACGAAAACAGCTTATTACGATAAGTAACAATTAATGAGAAAGCAGCCTATATTAAAAACTCAGCAAGAAAAGAACGGAGCTGATTGTATGAAATGCCCTTCTTGTCAACATAATGGAACTAGGGTATTAGATTCTCGGCCTGTAGATGAAGGACGCGCTATAAGAAGAAGACGTGAATGTGAAGTGTGTCAATATCGTGTTACAACGTTTGAAAAAGTGGAAGAACTCCCACTTATCGTTGTTAAAAAAGAAGGAACAAGAGAAGAATTCAGTCGCGAAAAGATTCTACGTGGCCTTATTAAAGCTTGTGAAAAAAGGCCTGTTTCCTTAACTCAATTAGAAGAGATCATCAACTTCATTGAGAAGGACTTAAGAAGTCAAGGTTACTCCGAAGTAGGTAGCGAGATGATAGGTGAGATGGTCATGGAAAAATTGGCCAAAATTGATGAAGTATCATACGTTCGTTTTGCTTCCGTTTACAGACAATTTAAAGATATCAACGTTTTTATAGAAGAATTAAAAGAACTAATAAAAAAAGAAATTTAGATAGGAGCTTAAGAATATTCTTCAAGCTCTTTTTTTAATATATTGGACATAGGAATAGTGAGAATATCTATGAAAGGTTAGGTTATATAGTGGAACATCATTGGAAAGAATTAATTCCTGTAGATCGATATTATGTGAGTTGTAAAACGATATTACAAGAGTTTGATCGAAAAATAATAACCTTGCTCTATCAACCATTAATTGAAAATGGTGCGTATAGTTTATTTATGACGCTATGGGCTGAACTTGAAGAAAATAGATTGTGGAGTGAAGAATCTACACACCATAGTTTAATGGGGCTTATGCAGTGTAATTTACATGAAATCTTTAGACAAAGGCTTAAGCTTGAGGGAATTGGACTATTAAAAACATATGAGAAAAAAGAAAATGATGTTCGTCATTTTATTTATGAACTGCAACGACCATTATCTCCTGATCAATTTTTTAATGACGGAGTATTAAATGTTTTTTTGTATAATAGAGTTGGGAAAAATAAATATGCAAAGCTAAAACGTTTCTTTTCAGACAAACAGATTGACAGTATTCAATATACACCGATAACAAAATCGTTTAATGAAATTTTTAAATCTATCCACCCTTCCGAAATGGTATCTAATGCTAACGATGAGATCATTGAACAGTTATTGCCTCAAGAAGGAAATAACTATATTAATAATGCTGCAAAAAATGAACCAACTTATTTGCAAGAGACATTTAATTTTAATTTATTTTTCGCTGGCCTATCCGAAAGTATGGTACCCAAAAAGGCGATTACTGATAAAGTAAAAGACATGATAACAAAGCTATCGTTTTTATATGAAATAGACCCAATAGAAATGCAAAAAATTACGATGAGCTCTTTAACTATGGATGATAAAATTGATATAGAGAAACTTCGCAAAGAAGCACGAGACTGGTATAAATTTGAAAATGGTGATCGGCTACCTTCTATTGTCGAGCAAGTACAACCGATCACACAAAGAACAATGAATGATCAACAAGTAGAAACAAAGGAAGATCAACTGATAAAACAACTTGAATTAATATCACCAAAGAAGGTTTTGATGGACCTTGCGGATGGCTCTGTACCATCAGCTGCTGACCTTCAAATTATAGAAGATGTAATGGTGAATCAGAAATTATTACCAGGAGTTGTGAACGTCTTAATATATTATGTGTTGCTTCGTACTGACATGAAGCTCACAAGAGGCTACGTTGAAAAGATAGCTAGTCATTGGTCAAGGAAAAATATTAAAACCGTGAAACAAGCGATGGAGTTAGCCAAGCAGGAGCATCGCCAATATCAAACATGGGCAAATTCGAATAACAAAAAACGATCTTCGCCTGCAAGAAAACCAGTTCGAAAAGAAATGTTACCTGATTGGTTTGTTGAAGAGAAGCAGGATCAGGATCAGGTAAGTGAAGAAAAAGTGGAAGAAGTGGATTTTGAAAAGGAAAGGCAAAAGCTTCAGGAGCGAATTAAGAAATATAAAGGAAATTCAAAATAGGAAAAGAGGGGAGCATAGTGGAGCGAATTAACGAAACGATGTCTAAGTTGTTCCAAAATGATAAGTTTCAACTACGTTTAAATCAGATGAAAAATGAAATACTCCAAAATCCTGATATTCAACAATTTTTAAATCAACATCATGATAGAGTAACAGGAGATATGATTGACCGTAGCTTAAATAAATTATATGAATATATTACCCAGTCGAAAAATTGTCAGAAATGTATATCTTTCGACCGGTGTTCCAATATGATTAAAGGGTACGAGCCAACATTAATTATTAGTGGGAATTCAATTGATTTACAGTATGATAAATGTAATAAAAAAATAAAATACGATGAGCAAAAAAAGCAACAAGATCTTATACAGTCCATTAATATCCCAAGTGAAATACTTCAAGCTACTGTTGATCAAGTTGCTTTAGATGATAACAGTAGACTAAAAGCTGTTCATTTAATACAAGACTTCATAGAAAAGTATGATAAAGACAAGAACCGTGGGAAAGGTTTATTCTTTCATGGTCCGTTTGGAGTAGGTAAAACATATCTTTTAGGGGCCATTGCGAATGATTTAGCAAGTAAAAACGTATCTACAATGCTAATATATCTCCCAGAATTTTTACGTGAACTGAAAGGTTCATTTCAGGATCAATCGTTAAATAATAAAATTGAAGTGGTAAAAAAGGTGTCGGTACTTATGCTTGATGATATTGGAGCTGAATCAATGACAAGCTGGACACGTGATGAGATTTTAGGACCAATTCTACAGTATCGTATGCTTGAGAACCTACCTACATTCTTTACATCCAATTTTAGTTATGATCAACTTCAGCACCATCTATCTTATTCTCAACGAGGGGAAGAAGAAAAGCTGAAAGCAGCAAGGATTATGGAACGAATCAAATATTTAACAATTCCTGTAGAAATTACTGGGAAAAATAGAAGATACGACAAGAATTGAACTGTTGCGGCTATCCTTACTATGGATACGCCGTTTTTATTTAATTGTTTAATTAAGCATTTTTATTGTTTTTTACCACAAAGCCCCCTTCCACCTTCTTAGTATGAAAAACCCACAGTTGTCACGATGATGTATATATACGTTGTGCTATTGCACTAGTTATTGGGAATCTTTTAAAGTGAATTTCGTCTCTGATGGTCTTTACAAGCATAAAGCAGCAATACGGTGTTATACGTGACTGTAAAGGGTTCTAGGAAAAAATTTAAATTGTATAATTCGCTATATCGTAGAATGACAAGTACTAAATTAATAGGAAAACGGCCTTTCTTATAAACAGCGAAAATGAAACTTCTAAAATAATCAAATCCCCCATATATATATAAACAGGTGTTGGCAAAAGGGGGGACAAACTTGATTGAAATTTATTTTCAAAATAAATTAGATGCAAGTGAAGTGTGTGAGAGGTTAAACAGTGGAGCTGACCATTCAGTTCTAATTACATATGATTTTGCCCATTTAGTTAAAATTGGCCCTGACAAAGATATGAAAAAGATCATAGATATGCTTGTTATCCCTGTGCTCCTAAATTACATAATTGATAAAAAGGAGGATGAGTGGTTACAATCATTTATTGTAAATTCATTTTATTTTAAAAATACGGACGAACAAAGACAAATAATCGAGATAGCACATACAATATTTAATGGGGAGAGGAATGATCTCCCAGCTATGAAATGTGCTCAATCTAGAATAACACTTATTAGACAATCATTAGAAGATTTTTTGCACGAATCTATATCGTTTTCATTCGATTCTTTTATCCGTTTTCGCTTAAAGAAATATTTTCAACAATTATTGGAATACACCGAACTAGCTATAGATGAGTATAAGCTTGAGCAGGAATATCAAAATTTTATTCAAACATTACGTGACTTACTACATGTACGACAAGCGATTTATTCCAAGGTCCATCTTTTACATGATAATGGGCATTTATTCCATTTTTTTAATGATCAATATGAACAATTACAAAGGGAAGATTTAGCGAAACAAATAGATCGAAAGATGATGATTTCGCAATCTATTTACATAGATTCATCTGTGATTGCACCTCTTGTATCGCTAGCACCACAATCAGTAATGATTTATAGTGATGAAATTGATCATAGTTTAATACAAACCATTCACAATATTTTTCAAGAACGTGTAAAGATCTATCCAAAACAAGATTTCCAGCAACTAAGTCACTACAATAGATAATCGACAGAAAAATATTTGTACAATGGGCTTGATTTTCGACACTAATAAAAATATAATTACCTACATAAATAATTTTTGAACAACATCTTTAAAGGTTATGATGAGGACATGGGTATCATTTTTACGGTTTATAGAGAGGGAAGACACGGCTGAAATCTTCCTAACACGAAAAATATACTTACCACCTCTAAACTTCAGTAGTGAACGATTGTTTCAATCTATTAATTACTGGCGGGATATCCGTTATCTATGTCTTGAGCTTACTTTATCTATTTTTGCATGCAGATAAGTAAGAAACAAGGGTGGAACCACGAGACCAAACTCGTCCCTTTTTTTAGGGATGGGTTTTTTTGTTTTCCTGTTTTCCGCATTGGTTTGTTGTTCTTGAGGTTAATTACATTAAATGATGAAAAAGGAGTGAGTAGGATGTCAGAAATGATTAACATGACATTTCCAGATGGAGCTATTAAGGAGTATGAAAAAGGAATCACGACAGAAGATATTGCGGCATCCATAAGTCCTGGGTTAAAGAAAAAGGCAATTGCAGGAAAATTAAATGGTGAGCATATTGATCTTCGATCACCAATTTTACAAGATGGTAATATTTCAATCATTACACAAGGTGAGGATGAGGCGCTAGAAATTTCACGTCATAGTACAGCCCACTTATTGGCACAAGCGATCAAACGTCTTTATAAAAATGTGAAGCTTGGTGTAGGTCCAGTAATTGAAAATGGATTTTATTACGATATTGATATGGAAGAATCTATTCGTCCAGACGATTTACAAAAAATAGAAAAAGAAATGAAAAAAATTGTAAATGAAAATATTGAAATTGTACGCCATGAAGTGAGTCGTGAAGAGGCAATTAAGCGTTTTGAAGAAATAGATGATAATCTAAAGCTTGAGTTAATAAATGATATTCCAGCAGGTGAGACTGTATCAATTTATGAGCAAGGCGAATTTTTTGACCTTTGCAGAGGAGTTCATGTTCCATTTACGAGCAAAATTAAAGAATTTAAGCTGCTAAGCATCGCTGGAGCATACTGGCGTGGTGATAGTAAAAATAAGATGCTTCAACGTATTTATGGAACAGCTTTCTTTAAAAAAGAAGAGTTGAAGGAACATTTACGCTTTCTAGAAGAGGCAAAAGAGCGCGACCATCGAAAAATAGGAAAAGAATTAAACTTATTTTCTAATTCAATAACTGTAGGACAAGGACTACCATTATGGCTACCAAAAGGTGCTACTATTCGAAGAGTAATTGAGCGTTATATCGTTGATAAAGAAGAAAAGTTAGGATATCAACACGTCTATACTCCAGTATTAGGGAGTGTAGATTTATATAAGACATCTGGACACTGGGATCATTATCAAGAAGACATGTTTCCGAAGATGGAAATGGATAATGAAGAATTAGTATTAAGACCGATGAATTGTCCACATCACATGATGATTTATAAAAATGAAATTCATAGTTATCGAAAACTACCAATTCGAATTGCTGAACTAGGTACGATGCATCGTTACGAAATGTCAGGTGCTTTATCCGGGTTACAACGTGTTCGGGGTATGACATTAAATGATGCTCATATTTTTACTAGGCCTGATCAAATCAAAGATGAATTTATTCGTGTTGTCCGACTTATTCAAGAAGTATATAAAGACTTCGGTATTAATGATTATTCCTTCCGTTTGTCTTATCGGGATCCTGAAGATAAAGAAAAATATTTTGACGATGATGTCATGTGGGAAAAAGCACAAAGTATGCTAAAAGAAGCGATGGATGATCTACAATTAGAGTATTATGAAGCAGATGGAGAAGCGGCTTTCTATGGACCAAAGCTTGATGTTCAAGTTAGAACTGCATTAGGTAAAGATGAAACTTTATCAACTGTACAACTTGACTTTTTATTACCTGAACGTTTTGATCTCACTTACGTTGGTGAAGATGGCAAACAGCATCGCCCAGTTGTTATTCACCGTGGGGTTGTATCTACAATGGAAAGGTTCGTAGCATTTTTAATTGAGGAGTACAAGGGAGCCTTCCCTACATGGTTAGCTCCTGTACAAGTTGAGGTCATTCCAGTCTCTCCTGATGTTCACCTAGCATATGCCAAAGAGGTACAGGAACAGCTTCAAGCTCAAGGGTTCCGGGTTGAATTAGATGAACGTGATGAAAAGATAGGATATAAAATCCGTGAGCACCAAATGCAAAAAGTTCCTTATATGCTTGTTGTTGGTGATAATGAAATTAGTGAAAAAGCAGTGAATGTGCGAAAATATGGAGAACAGAAGTCTGAGACAGTTCCATTTGTTGAATTTTTAGAAGGATTGACAAAAGAGGCTAATCGTTAAGTACTAATATTTTCATGTTGCATATTAAAATGGAATTTGATAGAATAATAAACGTTGCTTGTTAATATTCTTTTTCTTGACATAATCAATTGTTAATGATAGAATAGCTAAGGTGAAAAAAGAATACTTGTTTGTTAAAAAGAAGAAGCACCCGCTTCTCACCTGTTTGACGCATGTTTGCAGTTGCCAGGTATACGATATGTGTCTTTACTAAAAAATCGTAAAGTGTGGGTGCCTTGTGTACTCACACTTTTTTGCATGATTGGTCATAATTTATCCATGATTAAATTGGAACAATACTTGTCAATTGTTGTAGAGTACACAATAGTTCAAATAATGTGTTTAAAAAACCTTGGAGGTGGCTACTTATTAGCAAGGATATGTTCGTCAATGAGAGCATACGTGCTCGTGAAGTTCGTTTAATTGGTAAAGATGGTGATCAGCTTGGAATTAAATCTAAGCATGAAGCATTAGAAATTGCAGCCAGAGCGAATCTTGATTTAGTTTTAGTTGCTCCAAACGCGAAACCGCCAGTTTGTCGTATTATGGACTATGGAAAATTCCGTTTTGAACAACAGAAAAAAGATAAAGAAGCACGCAAGAATCAAAAAGTTATTAGTCTGAAAGAAGTTCGCTTAAGTCCAACTATTGAAGAGCATGACTTTAACACAAAACTTCGTAACGCTCGTAAGTTCCTTGAAAAAGGAGACAAAGTTAAGGCGTCAATTCGTTTTAAAGGGCGAGCAATTACGCATAAAGAAATTGGTCAACGTGTATTAGATCGCTTTTCAGAAGCTTGTAATGATATAAGTGTAGTTGAATCAAAGCCCAAAATGGAAGGGCGCAGCATGTTTTTAATATTAGCACCAAATAATGAAAAGTAATGAAATGAGGAGGAACACCTTATGCCTAAAATGAAAACTCATCGTGGCGCTGCAAAGCGTTTTAAGAAAACTGGATCAGGGAAACTGAAGCGTTCACACGCTTATACTAGCCATTTATTTGCTAACAAATCTACAAAGCAAAAACGTAAACTACGTAAAGGTACATTAGTAAGCTCAGGCGATTACAAACGTATTCGTCACTTACTTGATAACTTAAAATAATTCGTTTTATATACAGGGAGTTCAAATTAGTGGAGAAGAACAAGCCGATGATTAGTGTATAGCATTCACGAAGAGTGAAAGTAAGCTAACACACTTATCTAAAGCTTAATTCTCCTGATATTTTGATCATCTTATCGATTTTAGGAGGAAACTACTATGCCAAGAGTAAAAGGCGGTACAGTGACGCGTCAACGTCGTAAAAAAGTAATAAAATTAGCTAAGGGATATTACGGTTCTAAACATACATTATATAAAGTTGCTAATCAACAAGTAATGAAATCATTAATGTATGCATACCGTGATCGTCGTCAGAAAAAACGTGACTTCCGTAAGCTATGGATCACTCGTATTAACGCAGCAGCACGTATGAATGGTCTTTCATATAGCCGCATGATGAACGGTTTGAAAATTGCTGGTATTGAAGTAAACCGTAAAATGCTAGCTGATCTTGCTATTCATGATGAAAAAGCATTTGCTGAGTTAGCTACTGTTGCAAAAAACAGCTTAAATAAATAATGAAAAAAAGGTCATTCTCATACGTTGAGAATGGCCTTTTTACGAGATGAGAAAGTATATATTTTTCAAAGTTTTAAATGCTATATGTCGGTAAATCTAGTGGTTAGGTAAAACGAATCTAAGTTAAATGACTCAAGTGTTGGTCGATGGAGTCAAGATGACGACATTCCACCGTTGACTGCAGGACGTGGACTGTTCTTAAGTTAATTTGGAGGTACTTGGCAGTTTGTAAGAGGGAGGGAGAATGAATGAAAGAGGTATTTTTTCTTTTATATGTAATTCTAAATTTAATTGGATATGTTGTCATGTATATTGATAAAAGGAAAGCAAAACAGCAAAAGTGGAGAATTTCAGAGAAGTCACTTTGGTATACCGCGTTTGTTGGAGGAGCTTTCGGTTTATGGATAGGAATGTACCACCATAGACATAAAACAAAACATAAAATATTTACTATTGGACTTCCTATAGTAGCAATGGCCCAATTATTGATTTTTACATCAATATTAGTTGTTTTGTCATAATTGCTACTTGTAAAGTATATCATGAAATAGCACTTCTATTGTCGTTCACATTTTAGATGCCTTTAGAATCAAAACCAAAGATAAATATCCTCTTGCACTTAATAGTTGTGCAGCATAGATCGATGGGGTGAGCTTGTGAATGAAGCTATGACAATGTTATTTGTTATTACTGATTCTAGCGGTTACATGGCTCCGATTGTTTTTATTTTTTTTCATTTGGTTCGACAATTTATTTTTATACCAGTACCGATTGTATGTATAGCAGGTGGAGTGTTGTTTGGAGCTGTTTTAGGAACGGTGTATTCAATCATTGGTTTATCAATGGCGGGTATTATGTTTTTTATTTTATTTCAATATATCCCTAAAGTATTTCAAAAAGTGCTATCTTTAAAAAAGAAATGGTTAGGAGATCATGTGAATTTTACAATTGCTCAAATATCAATATTGCGCTTAATTCCTTTTATTCATTATCATTTGTTATCGTTATGTATAGTAGAAATATCCAAAAACTTCAAAGACTATTTAAAGTTCTCAGTAATGGCAAATATTCCAGTAGCCTTATTTTACACAGTTTTTGGCCAGTTTATGAAACAGTTTTCTCCAACGTTAATTATTACAATTTTGTTATCATTAACTTTATTATTTTATCTTTTAAGGGAAAAGCAAGTGATCATTAAGTGGGGAGAATTTTTTTCAGAAAAATAAAAATAAAGGTAACTTCTGCGTTCAGTTACCTTTATTTTTGAGTGACCAAACTGTATGTCAGTTAGCCCGCCAGCAAGTTTCACTTCAGTTCAAAAAATTCAATAATACGATTTACTCCGCTTGGATTAAAGAGTACCGTTATTGTTTTGTTATGAATGTGTTTGCACTACTAGTTTCACGGCATCTTTTCTACAATAAAACAATAGACCTCTCCTTATCTAAAGGTTTAATATAGAAAAAATAGCAACATAAAAGTCTAATTTAAAAATTCCTTAATAGGACTTTTCCAATCGATTTTTGCATTTGGATAGTGCATTTTTAAGTGCTGTTCAATAATTAAAAAATCGTCACGATTGAGCCCTTGTAACTTTGATACATCTTTTGCCCACACAAACATTGATACGACCTCAAACGCTTTATCGGTTGTCCCTAAATACTTCTCACCTTCAAAAAGGACCCCTTGGTATGTTAACAGAAAGTTTTTATGAACGTTATTTGGATTATCTAATAAGAAATATTTTTTTTGCTCGTGTGCCAGTTCAAGTTTTCTTTTAGGATTTAAAACGTATTTGACCATTCTATATATAATAAAAATAAGAAGTACAATGATAGCAAGACGAATGAATAATACAAACATGTTCAACACCCTCACACAATATAGTTTGCTATCTATACGAATGAAATTTAAAAAGGTTTCAAATATATTTTAATTTGTTATAATTTTTTTATTAAATAGTACAGAATAGTTTTATGGGTGGTAATTGTAGTATAGGAGGATATATATGACGAAGCAATTAGATGAAACGTTAATGATGCTAAAAGATTTAACAGATGCAAAAGGAATTTCTGGAAATGAGCGAGAAGTACGTGAAGTAATGGAGAAGTACATATCCCCATTTGCCGATGAAGTGAAAATAGATGGTTTAGGAAGCTTAGTTGCGAGAAAAACGGGTATGGAAAAAGGACCTAGAATAATGTTAGCAGCCCACTTAGATGAAGTAGGCTTTATTGTAACACAAATTGATAAAAATGGTTTTATTCGTTTCCAAACCATAGGTGGTTGGTGGTCTCAGGTAATGCTCGCACAACGAGTGACTATCGTAACTAAATTAGGTGACATAACAGGTGTAATAGGTTCGAAACCTCCTCACCTTCTTTCTGTACAAGCACGAAAGAAGCCAGCCGACATTAAAAATATGTATATTGATGTTGGTGCTTCAAGCAAGGAAGAAGCAGTTGGATGGGGGATTAGTCCAGGTGATCAAATTGTTCCTCATACAGAATTTACAGTGATGCAAAATGAAAAAATGCTTCTTGCTAAAGCGTGGGATAACAGAGTTGGGTGTGCCGTAGCGATTGAAGTAATGAAGAGATTGGACATTGAGAATCATCCTAACGTTTTCTATGGGGTTGGAACAGCTCAAGAAGAAATAGGGTTACGTGGTGCTAAAACGTCTGCGCATATGATTCAACCTGATATCGCAATAAGTGTAGATGTAGGAATCGCTGGTGATACACCAGGCGTTAATGAAAGTGAAGCTGTAGGAAAAATGGGAGAAGGTCCTCAAGTAATATTGTATGATTCATCAATGATAGCGCACAAGGGCTTACGAGATTTCGTAACAAATATTGCTGAAGCTTATAATATTCCTTATCAATTTGATCTAATTACTGGTGGCACAACTGATTCGGGTGCAATTCATTTAACTGGCAAAGGAGTTCCTACACTCACAATAACAATCCCTACTCGGTATATTCACACAAATGCTGCATTGCTTCATCGTGATGATTACGAAAACACTATTAAGCTAGTTGTAGAAGTTATTAAACAGTTAGATGAAAGTAATGTCCAAAAAATAACTTTTAACTAATAACTTATTATACAGCTGTCTATAGTAAGTTGTTGTTCATATTTTCATCGTAGCTTATCATTTGAAAAATAGCTGATGTTATTGTACAACTTAAGCATCAATAGTAACAAAGTTTACAAAAAGATGTAAGCTTTGTTACTTATTTTTTTAAAGCTTATTGTTGTTTTTCGTTTTAGGTATAAGCACGTATACATCTAATGTTCGTGGCATCTTTTCCTCTGTGCATCGATGACGAATAACATAAAGCCACTTTTCTAGCACTAATCTGATAATGAAAGAGCCTTAAATAATAATAGTGAAATATTGGAGAATCAGGTGGAAAAAATATCTTCATCTTATTGCTAAGCTTTAAAGATTATTTATTGGATAATATGTACATACTATCTTCGCACCATTGTATTGTTGCTTTTACGATTGATTGTCCATGTGATAAAGTAAGCATCCAATAATCAAAGTGAGGATCGTCCTTTTTTCTTGATATTAAGAATTGCTCAGTAGTATTTAAAGTTTTTAAAATATCTTCCATTTTTTGTCGGTATTGAATTATCTGTTCAATATTTTGTTCTACAGTTAGATATTGACCATAAAAAACCTTTAGTAATAATTCGTTTTTATGGATAGGAATTTTTTCAATCGGTTTTTCCAGCCAATTTATGAACTCTTGCCTTCCTAGCTCAGTAATCGTATAAACTTTTCGATCGGGCTTTCCTTCTACTTTTTCAATATGTACAACTGCAAGTTCCTGATCTACTAGCTTCTTAAGGGTTGGGTAGATTTGTCCATAACTTTCCTGCCAAAAATGCTTGATACTACTCTCAATGGTCCTTTTTATTTCATACCCAGTTAAAGGTGAATACATTAACAAGCCTAAAAGTGTGTACATCGTCTTATTCTCTCTTGACATACAATTACCTCAATTCAAATCCGATTATATATATCTAAAAGTTATATATCTAAATGATATATAAAGATTGTTAAAATGTCAAACTAAAGTTAAATATACCATTTATTTTATATCTTGACATCTTTTGTAGCTATTTATAGAATTATATCTATAAGATATATATCTTTTTGATAAAGGGGGAAGGAAAATGTCTAGTTATGATGTATTAGTTATTGGGTCAGGAATTGGTGGACTTTGTTCTGCAGCGAGGTTATCAAAGCTTGGATACAAGGTAGCAGTTTTTGACCATCATGTTCGTCCAGGTGGTTATGCAACTAATTTTCCACGAAAAGGGCGATATGAATTTGACGTATCTTTACACGGTATTGCAAGTTTGGAAGAAGGTCAGATTTGTTATGACATCTTTTCGAAATGTGGGATGATGGATCGAATCACTCCTATAAAAAAAGAGCATCCATATACTGTTGTATGGGACGGGAAGAAAACTGATATTCCACAAGACCCTGATGAATATTTAACTTATTTGCATAAAATGTTCCCACATGAAAAAGAAGGTATATCGAATTTATTTAAGGACTTAATTTCTTTCAGTAAAGAGATGAAGTTTTTGACTGATGCAACTATACCTAAGGATGAAAAGAAACAAACAATATTTATGCATGCACAGTTATTTATTAAATGGTCACAAATGTCTACTGAAGAAGTATTGAAAGAGTATGTAACAAATGAGGAGTTTATTGCAATTTTCACGTTGCTATGGCCATATTACGGTCTGCCGCCTAAAACTCTTTCTGCTCATTACTTTTTTGTACCGTGGATAGGCTATCATCTGGACGGCACTTACTATGTAAAGGGTGGTGCACAAGCAATCGCAGATGCGTTAGTTGATGTTATCCATGAAAATGGTGGAAACGTATTTTTACGTCAAGAAGTAACGGAAATTATTGTAAAAGAGCAAAAAGCAACAGGGTTAAAAACAAAAAAAGGTGATGTATATGAAGGGAAATGGATTATTTCAAATGCGAGTCCACAAATGACATTCTCTAATTTATTAGGTGACGAGTACAAAGGTAGCTCTTATGTTCAGGATTTAGAGAAATTAGAAATTGGCCCTTCAGTAACTCAACTATATATTGGGTTAAAAGATGACCCAGCAAAATATAATTTAGTTGATGAGGATATTGTGTTTGTAAAGGAAAAAGACCCTAGTAAAGATTATAATTACTTACGGAAAGGGCAATATGCACAAGCTAATTTTGGTATAACTAATTATTACAAATTAGATCCTGAATTAAGTCCAAATGGAAAACCAATCATTGCGCTAGCCTTTATTGACTTTATTACAAATTGGCCTGAAGACAAGGAAGAATACGTGCAGAAGAAAGAAGAAGTAACAAATTATTTATTAACACAATTAGAAGAGAATTATCCAGGTATCACTAGCAGTATCGAAGTATTAGAGTTAGGTACGCCAAGAACGATGCAAAGATATACAAAGAACCCTGCAGGTGCGGTATATGGATTTTCCCAAACTGTTGATCAATCAGGATTAAATCGGTTAAGTAGACAAACACCTATTGAAAACCTGTCGTTAGTAGGGGCATGGACACGCCCTGGCGGAGGTTATCAAGGTGCTGCATTATCTGGAGCAAGTGAAGCGGATAAAATTCATAGTTGTTTACAACAATTAGTAAAATCAAGTTGATTTTTAACATTGATTTAGAACATATAGGGGAGACCCTTCCTCTCCCCTATATGTTCAAAGCTTCTTTCATTGGCTGTTTATCATTGTTTCAATCCATCTTCAAGTGTTTGCAACATTTCATGTTTTTCCTCTTCAGTTGCATTCTCCCAAATTACTTCAAATAAAACGCCTAATCCAGGTAACATTTTTTCTTCGCCTCGTTGAATAGCATCAACAATAGTATTTTCTAATTCTTGTTGTGTATTTCCAGATACGTTTGTAATAATTGCTTGCCGCAAGTTTAAGTTCATATTTATCATCCTCTTCATTGTGTAATGTAATATAGCGATAGTTTTTGTGTATTGCACTGTTATTATGTATAATAGGTAAAGTTTAAATATGGCTCTTTTCGTAAACTTTATTGCAATTGGTCCCATATTAGTTCCATAAAAAGTAGTTTTACATATTAGTTTTATCGCTGTACAGAAGAAAAGACGCCATGAATTCTAGTTGTGAATTTGTTTATTTCTTGATACAAACAACAATAATCAATGCAAAAAAACAACTTTAAATATTGAGCGAAATAAAAGGAGTTTACTTAGTTGAGACGAATTGAATCCTCTAAAAATCCAAAAGTGAAGCAATGGAAAAAGCTTCATACGAGAAAAGAACGTGAAAGAGCAGGGCTTTTTCTCGTTGAAGGTTTTCATATGGTGGAAGAAGCCCTACATACAAATGGTACGGTGAGTGAGCTAATTATTAATGAAAAAATTGAAATACCATCAAAGTGGGATATGACGAATATAGATGTCACATACGTCAATGATGAAATCATTGCAGTGATAAGTGAAACTGAAGCACCGCAAGGCATATTTGCAGTTTGTAACAAATTAACATTTGAATCTAGTTTAGATAATAAGAATAAATATTTACTTGTAGATGCTGTCCAGGATCCAGGAAATGTTGGAACAATGATCCGAACAGCTGAAGCGGTTGGCATTGATGCGATTATTTTAGGAAATGGGACTGTTGATTTATATAATCCAAAGGTACTTAGGGCAACTCAAGGAGCGATCTTTCGTGTACCAATTGTAAAAGGAAGCCTTGTCGATTGGGTGAGAATATTGAAAGAAAAGCATGTATCGGTCTTTGGTACATCTTTACAAAATGGTGTAGATTATCGAGAGATTACCCCTCAATCCAAATATGCTTTATTAGTTGGAAACGAAGGAAATGGGGTAAATGAAGAACTGTTAAAACGTACAACCTCCAACATTTATATACCTATATATGGAGAAAGCGAGTCGTTAAATGTTGCCGTTGCAACAGGGATTTTACTTTATCATTTTCAACAATAAGGTTGCATAAGCAATTATTTTTAAATATAATAAAGCAATAGTTATTTTGTATAAATTAAAATAGTGTAAATGAGTGTTCTGTTTCAGTACTCTGAACAACCTCTATAAATATTAAAAACTTTGACAGAGAAGAGTAGCTTATCGATCGCCATGTAGGGAGAAAATGCCGATGACTGAAAGCATTTTTATGGTAGAAATAAGTGAATTCACCTCTTGAGTTGGCACTTAGACCATTTTAGCGTTGGCTAAAATGTAAAGGTGTACCGGCATAGTTCCGTTATCTAAATGAAGTGAACAGCTTTTCAAGGCTTCGTAGCTGTTAACAAGGGTGGTACCGCGATATACCTCGTCCCTTCTTTTAGGGACGGGGTTTTATTATGCTTTCAAAGTTTGTTAAGAACTGTCTAACTCCATCACTTGTATGAGAGTTATTTGAGCAGTTACTGAGCAATTGTTATTGAAATGTCATATGTTTTCTGAGATATGAAGCTGCATTTATATGCCCGAGATTGCATGGCTATTTCATTCGAGGGAGATCGCACTATAATCTAGCGCTTGCTAGAAAGTGTGAAGCTTGTTAATTAAAAGGAGGTATAAAACATGCAAGAACGATTAAAGGAGCTTCAACAAGAAGCAATTGAAAAAGTTAACTTAGTAGAAGATTTAAAGCAATTAAATGATATTCGTGTCCAATATTTAGGAAAGAAAGGCCCTATTACAGAAGTATTAAGAGGTATGGGTAAGCTATCGGCTGAAGAAAGACCTAAAATGGGGGCTTTAGCGAACGAGGTAAGAGAAGCAATTCAAACTGCATTAGAAGAAAAGAAAACAAAACTAGAAAAACAAGCTGTCGAAGAGCAATTAGCATCCGAAACGATTGATGTCACGCTGCCAGGTAGACCAATTACTGCTGGGAATCCACATCCTTTAACGGTCGTTATTGAAGAAATTGAAGATTTGTTCCTTGGTATGGGTTATACGATAGCAGAGGGGCCAGAGGTTGAGCAAGATTACTATAATTTTGAAGCATTAAATCTACCTAAAGGACATCCTGCCCGTGATATGCAGGATTCATTCTTTATATTAAACGATATTTTACTTCGGACACATACTTCACCAGTGCAAGTAAGAACGATGGAAAAGCATCAAGGTAAAGGTCCTGTGAAGATTATTTGTCCAGGGAGAGTGTATAGACGAGATACCGACGATGCAACACACTCGCATCAATTTATGCAAATTGAAGGACTTGTAGTTGATGAAAATATTAGCTTAAGTGATTTAAAAGGTACGTTAGAAGTATTCGCAAAGAAAATGTTTGGTGATGAAAGGGAAATTCGTCTTCGTCCTAGCTTTTTCCCATTTACAGAACCATCGGTTGAAGTTGATATTTCATGTATGAAATGTAGTGGTAAAGGTTGTAACATATGTAAAGGTACAGGCTGGATTGAAGTACTAGGGTCAGGGATGGTGCATCCAAACGTGCTTGAAATGGCGGGTTTTGATTCGAAAAAATATTCAGGTTTTGCCTTTGGAATGGGTCCAGACCGAATCGCGATGTTGAAATACGGAATAGATGACATACGTCACTTATATACAAATGATCTTCGTTTCTTAAAACAATTTAACCGAGCTTAATGAGGAGGGATAAACATGTTAGTCTCATATAAATGGTTACAGCAATATGTCGATGCATCTGCTGTAACACCTGAAGAACTTGCAGAAAAATTTAATCGTACTGGTATTGAAGTAGAAGTAGTAGAATCTTTAAATAAGGGCATAAAAAATGTTGTCGTTGGTCATGTGTTGACAAAGGAACAGCATCCAAATGCTGATAAACTAAGCATATGTAGCGTTGATATCGGTGATAGTGAACCTGTTCAAATTATTTGTGGTGCAGCAAATGTCGCTGCAGGACAAAAGGTAGCCGTTGCAAAAGTAGGTGCGGTATTACCTGGAAACTTCAAAATTAAAAAAGCGAAGTTAAGAGGCGAGGAATCCCATGGGATGATTTGTTCACTTCAAGAGCTAGGAATTGAAGCGAAGGTCATTCAAAAAGATTATGCAACAGGTATCTTTGTTTTTCCTAACGATGTTGAAGTTGGTAGTGACGCACTCGAACAGCTTAACTTAGATGATCATGTGTTAGAGTTGGAGTTAACAGCGAATCGTTCTGATTGTTTAAATATGTTAGGTGTAGGGTATGAAGTAGGTGCAATGTTGGGGAAAGAGGTTGAACTTCCTCGCTTTCAACTAGAGGAAAGCAATGACATGGCTTCAGATTTAGTTTCAGTGAATATTGAAGATCGTGACGCTAATCCACTATATATTGCTAAGGTAATAAAAAATGTCAAAGTAGGTCCATCGCCTCTGTGGTTACAAACTCGTCTTATGGCAGCGGGTATTAGACCGATCAATAATGTAGTTGATATTACGAATTATGTCCTACTTGAATATGGTCAACCGTTACATGCGTTTGATTATGACCGTTTTGGTTCAAAAGAGGTACTTGTTCGTCGTGCTACACCTGGAGAGGAGCTTACAACGCTAGATGATGTAAAACGCCCATTAACAGAAGATGATCTTGTCATTACAAATGGAAATGAGCCTGTAGCGCTTGCTGGGGTTATGGGTGGAGCTGATTCTGAGGTACGTGAAGATACTACAACGATTTTATTGGAAGCTGCTTACTTTAACAGTGGTGTCGTACGAAGTAGTTCTAAAAACCATGGATTAAGGAGCGATTCAAGTGCGCGTTTTGAAAAAGGTATAGATCCGAAACGAACGCTAGAAGCGGCAAATCGGGCAGCATATTTAATGATGAAATATGCTGGAGGAGAAATCGCTAGTGGTGAGGCCATCAGTGATACATTACAACTACAACCTGTTATCGTGTCGGTGTCTGTCCAACAAATCAATCGTTTACTCGGGACGTCAATTTCGAATGAAGAAGTTGCTAGCATTTTTCATAATCTCCAGTTCTCATATACTGTAGATAATGATGTTTTTGTTGTCACTGTTCCAACAAGAAGGAACGATATTTCAATTCCAGAAGATTTAGTTGAAGAAGTAGGGAGATTATACGGTTATGATAATGTCAAATCGACTCTCCCTATTGGTGAAGCTAGACCAGGTATATTGACTCCTTATCAAGCGAAACGTCGTAAAGTACGTCGCTATCTTGAAGGAGCAGGCTTATATCAAGTAGTGAATTACTCATTAACAAGTGAGGATAAAGTGAAACAGTTTGCTTTAGAAGAGGCAGAGCCTGTGCGTTTAGCTATGCCGATGAGTGAAGAGCGCAGCTTGCTACGTTTAAGTTTAATACCTCATTTACTTGATGTAGTAAAACATAATAGTGCTCGACAAATTGAAGATATTGCAATTTATGAAACAGCATCGGTATTTGTATCATCAGATAAAAATGTACTGCCAAATGAAAAGGAACATGTTGCTGGAGCATTGACTGGCCTTTGGTCATCCCACTTATGGCAAGGTGAGAAGAAAGCAGTAGATTTCTATGTCGCAAAAGGTGTTTTGGATGGCTTATTTAGCCACTTAGGTTTGGAGGAGCGTATTCAATACAAACAAATAAAACAAGATCTTCTTCATCCAGGAAGAACTGCACAAATCTTACTAGATGGAGACGTATTAGGTATCATTGGACAACTTCATCCAATTACCCAAAATGAGCTTGATTTACAAGAGACTTACGTATTTGAATTGTCATTAGAAAAGCTACTTCAAGCTGAAGTTTCAGAACTTAAATATAATCTCATTCCACGCTTCCCTTCAATTACTAGAGATATAGCACTCGTTGTCAATAGTGAAGTAGCGGTTGGTGATTTAAAGAAACTAATTATAGAATCGGGTGGAGATCTGTTAAAGAATGTTTCAATCTTTGATTTATACGAAGGTGAGCATATGGAGCAAGGCAAAAAATCAGTAGCCTTCTCTTTACGCTATTTGGATCCAGAACGGACGCTTACTGATGAAGAGGTAACAGCTGTCCATGAAAATGTTTTAAAGGCTGTCGAAGATCAGTTCGATGCAAAATTAAGAGGTTAGTTTTGAACTTTCATACTAAACGTGTTAATAAACAGTAACCAAAAGTGTCTCGAGTTATATCGAGACACTTTTTTTGTTAAGGTCTTTTTGTAAAAAATTGTATATGAATCCAAACACATATAAGAATTTTTCATATATATAATTACAACTATGCGAGATGAGAGGTGAGAGAATGGAAAGTGAAAATTGTAAGTGTAAAGTGGTTCCACAACCACCATCTGGCCCACAAGGACCACCAGGTCCACCTGGATTAAGAGGGCTACAAGGACCGCAAGGACTACAAGGAGCACAAGGGCTACTGGTCCACCTGGATTAGATGGTGTTCAAGGAGCACAAGGCGCTACTGGTCCACCTGGATTAGATGGTGATCAAGTGGCACAAGGAGCTACTGGTCCACCTGGATTAGATGGTGTTCAAGGGGCACAAGGAGCTACTGGTCCACCTGGATTAGATGGTGTTCAAGGAGCACAAGGAGCTACTGGTCCACCTGGCCCTGTACCAATGCTTAGTTTTAGAGCAGAAACTGATGGTCAGGATATTCCAGATCCTTCAACCGCTTTAAAAGTAACATTCCCAAATGAAGATTTTGAATTTGGTGGAAACAATTATGATACTAGTACTTCTATATTTACTGCACCGTCGGTTGGTGTTTATCATTTTAGTACATCTATACAAATTGAGACTTCGGATGGTGATGCCCAAACTACTATATATTTAGTACTAAATAGCTTAACTAACATATCATGTCAATCAATTGAGGGACCAGGATGTTGTACTACAGATACGTTAATTCAATTGCAAAGCTTAGATACAATATACGTTACAATAGATTATGATAGCCAACAGAGTGCGAATGGAAGTATTCCAATTAATAGAGTATCATGCCTCACTGGACATATGGTTCATACAACATAACGGAACTTCAAAGAAAGTTATGAATTTGACAAAGTCCCTCGGATCGATACGAGACACTTTTTTATTTGTATGCTCTTCTTCTCGTTAGTTCGTAACTAATGAAAGAAAGGAGCTGTGGTGTTGGTGACTAACAACTTAATATAATGGTTATCCTATCACCGTTTATCTTTATATTAATTTCTTCGCTTTCTCCGTATTTGCGAAATGGTATTTAGTATATTGTTTTAGCTTTTGAATACCTAACTTTGAAATTACTTTCGCAGCTGCTTTGTCAACTTGAGCGCCAGCTCCCTTAGGTAGCTCCATCCCACATTCTTTACTCAATTTAGTCATTTCTTTCAAAAATGCATAACGTGCAATTATTGACGCAGCAGCCACAGCCATATGGATACCTTCAGCTTTCGTACTGAAATAAACATGGTCTTTAACGATTGTTTTCTCTTTTTGTAAATGTTTATAATAAGTCGACGGTTCAGCGAATTGATCAATTAATATCCCGTCAGGCTTCGTTGGTTCAATTTTCTTTAATACGTGTTGAATAGCTCGGTTATGTAGAATAGCTTTCATTTTTCCTTGGGTCATACCACTAGCTTGTAAGTCATTATATTTTTCATTATGTAAAATAAGTAAACTATATGGAATGATTGATATGATGTTTTTTGCAATTGAACAAATCTTTTCATCTGTTAAGCCTTTCGAATCTTTAACTCCTAATTCCTTCAATAACGGAATGTGTTTTGTTTCAACGTAGGTAGCAACTACAGTAATAGGTCCGAAATAGTCGCCAGTCCCTACTTCATCAGAGCCGATAATTGAAAGAGTTGAAATATTATTTGGCGGAGAATACTTTGTTATCGCAGCTCCTTGTGTGGACTTCTTATTAATACTGCTACTGGAAGTTGAAGGGCTGTTTTGTTGTGACTCCCAAAGCTGTGCTTCCTGACTTCCTTCTTTGCCTTGAAATAATACTTTTCCTGAACGATATGCAGTTATAGTAAAAGTTGGTCCTTTAGCTATAAAAATAGCTCCTGGTGGTAAAGCACCACCACTAATATTTTCATAGTGTTTTTTCATTTTATTGATGGTAGCTATATCAACTGTAATAACAGAATTAGCCAACTATAAACAACCCCTTCACAGATTCATTTTATGAAGTAATGCTCTTTTCCTAAATGTTGTTACTATTGATGCTAAAATCGAATAGCTAGATTATAAATGATAGGTATAGTGTTTCAAGCACAAAGGTGTTACGGTTATTGTATTCGTATATCATAGAATACGAAAATACAATGAGGATGAAAGTTATTAAAAAACAGCTAATAGCATCAACTATAATACTCAAGAGGCAAATTCTGAGATTTATATAAATATAGTACCCCATGATCTTTATACCCCCATTATACCTTCATTATACGCTGTATTCATTTCTATTATGGAATTCTTTCCACAACTACTTTATTCATGGTATGATAAAGATTAGGATTTTGATGAAATGGGGGACAACAAGTTGTCAGAGAAATCTAAAACGAGAACAACTGTTGATATATATGGTCAGCAATATTCAATTGTAGGATCAGAGAATACTAGTCATGTGCTAAAAGTAGCTTCAATAGTAGATGAAAAAATGAGAGAAATAGGTAGGAAAAACCCTTATTTAGACGTTCATAAATTAGCGGTGTTAACCGCTGTTAACGTAGTTCATGATTACGTAAAGCTGACCGAAAAATGTGAAAAACTAGAACAACAAGTAAACAAAGAAAAGGATTGAATTTTAAATGCTTGATCTTATTTTAATAATTATTCTTATTGCAGGATTTTTAATAGGCTTAAAGAGAGGGTTCGTGCTTCAAATTATTCACTTCTTCGGGTTGATTGTTGCATTTGTTTTAGCATCAATCTATTATGACACTCTAGCACCCAAATTAATTCTTTGGATCCCATATCCAACAATTGGTGAAGGGAGTGCATTAAATTCTTTATTTGAAAATATGAACCTTGAGGATGCATATTATAGAGCAATCGCTTTTGTTATCATATTTATAATGGTCAAGATCATTATGCAGATTATTGGATCGATGCTTGACTTTGTTGCTCATTTACCGATCTTAAAACAAATAAATGGATGGGCAGGAGCTATTCTAGGTTTCTTAGAAGTTTACATCATCTTATTTGTTGTGCTTTATATTGTAGCATTGTTACCAATTGACTTTATTCAAATGCCTATACAAGATTCATTTGTGGCTAATATGATGATAAAACACACCCCAATTTTTTCATCAATGATTAAAGATCTTTGGTTTGAGTATGTTGCGGGATAAATTTGGAGTGAGATCCGTTTTTAGAGGATAGTTCATCGACCAGTTGTTTTTGGTGTGAATTACCCTCTTTTTGTTTTCGCACTAAGTTATAAACTCTTAGACATCTAACGTTCGTCGCACCTTTTCTGGTTTGAAAATGATGTCAGCTGATAGCGGTTTTAATTTTGTCATTAGAAACAAATTTTACGACAAGAGCTTTTTCTAGTTCGTAGTTGTACATTTTTTGAAAAAAACTGTATTATTTTTATAGAAAAGTAAGGCTTTTCACGATATACGCTCTTATGGTATGTTCAATTTTGTATACACCTTCATATTGGCTAGTCAGGAGCAATTTACGTCATTATTTCTAAAAGGCTGTTTTGGAGTAGTGTGTTATTTTGTATACAAAAAATATACACGAATACCACTAGGTTTCGTGGCATCTATTCTGCTAAAAAAACGATGACTGTTGAGAAAAGCGATATTTTTATCTTTTTTTGAGCAGTAGCAACAAAGTTGATGAAAAGAGCAGCCTTTTAAAAAGATAAAGTAATGATAGCCATGACACTTTTCTTATAGTTAGAAAGAATTAAAGGAGTGGTATCGTTGGAGATGAATAAAAAAGAAATTATTAAGCTACTCGAAACAATTGCAATATATATGGAACTAAAAGGAGAAAATCCTTTTAAAATATCAGCATTTCGTAAAGCAGCATCAGCGTTAGAAAACGATGATCGAAGCCTTTCTTCAATTAATACCTTTACTGATATACCAGGAATAGGTAAAGGTACATCTACAGTCATTTCGGAGTTTATTGAAAGTGGAGAGTCCTCTTTATTAACAGAATTGAAAAAAGAAGTACCAACGGGTCTTATTCCATTATTGAAATTACCTGGGGTAGGCGGCAAAAAAATTGCAAAGCTCTATAAAGAATTAGCGGTTGTTGACGCTGCTTCATTAAAGGAGGCTTGTATTGCAAATAAGGTACAAGCATTAGCCGGATTCGGGAAAAAAACAGAGGAAAAAATCCTTGCTGCTATTGAAGATATGGGCTCTCGTCCCGAAAGGTTACCCATTGCATTCATGCTTCCGATAGCTAATGAAATTGAACAGGCATTAGCATCCATGGACGGCGTGATACAATATTCAAGAGCTGGCAGTTTAAGAAGAATGAAAGAAACAATAAAAGATTTAGACTTTATTATTGCTACAAATGACCGTGATATAGTTAGAAAACAACTTATAGAGCTTAAACATATGACAACTATCATTTCAAATGGAGACACAAAGGTTTCAGTTCAATTACAATATGATTATGAAGTTTCCGTCGATTTTCGGTTGGTTACACCTCTTGAATTTGCGACGACACTACACCATTTCACCGGTTCTAAAGACCACAATGTTCGAATGCGTCAATTAGCAAAAGAACGTGGTGAAAAAATAAGCGAGTATGGTGTCGAGAATATAAATACAGGAGAAACGACGACCTTTTCTTCAGAAGAAGATTTTTATTCTTATTTTGACTTGAATTATATTCCACCTGAACTTCGTGAAGATGGTAGTGAAGTAACTACATCCTTTCATTCAAAAGACTTAATTTCCTTAAAAGATATTCAAGGTGATCTACATATGCATTCGACATGGAGCGATGGTGCGTATTCAATAGAAGAGATGGCAGAAGTATGTAGGGATAAGGGATATAAATATATGGCCATTACGGATCATTCACAGTTCTTACGAGTAGCTAATGGTTTAACAGTTGAACGCTTAAAGGCTCAAAGAGAGGAAATTAGAAGATTAAATAAAAAATATGATGATTTTGTCATATTCGCTGGTGTAGAAATGGACATATTACCAGATGGTACATTAGATTATGATGATTCGGTCATGAAGGATATCGATATTGTTATTGCGTCCATTCACTCTAGTTTTTCTCAACCAAAAGAGATCATAATGGAGAGGTTAACAACAGCACTACATAATCATCATGTTGATATAATTGCTCACCCTACAGGAAGGTTGATTGGGAGGCGTGATGGGTATGATGTAGATGTTGATATGCTAATTGAACTCGCAAAGGAGACTAATACCGCACTAGAGTTGAATGCAAATCCAAACCGTTTAGACCTTTCATCAGATCACCTTCGAAAAGCGCAACAGGCAGGACTGAAGATTGTCATTAATACGGATGCTCATAATATTGAAATGCTTGAGGATATGTCGATCGGGGTATCAACTGCAATGAAGGGTTGGGTAAAAAGCGCAAATGTAATTAATACATGGGACGTAGAAGGTGTTCGAGCTTTTTTACATCGACATGAGAAATAATATTAACATATATTTGACCTCTCTAAGCATAAGGAGGAAAACATCATGCTAGAACGAGTTTTGAAAACATTAGAATTTAACAAAATCAAAGATATATTAGTTACTCATGTTGCTTCTTCACTAGGGAAAGCAAAGGTAGATACGTTAATGCCAGTTACAAAATTTGAAGAAGTAGTTAAATTACAAGAACAAACAGATGAGGCTGTCAAAATACTTCGATTAAAGGGGAATGTTCCTTTAGGAGGTATTTTTGATATTCGATCAAACGTGAAAAGAGCTAAGATAAACAGTACGTTACATCCTGAAGAACTATTGGATATTGCAAATACAATATATGCGGGAAGGCAAATTCAAAAATTTACGAATGATATGATTGAAGATGATCATGACATCCCATATTTTCACGAGTTAAGTTCTGAACTAATTCCATTTAGAGAATTGGAAGACTCAATTAAGCAATGTATAAATGATTATGGAGAGATTTATGATCATGCTAGTTCTAAGCTGCGAACAATAAGACAGCAGTTAAGAACGAGTGAAGCCCGCATTCGTGAAAAATTAGAAAGTATTATTAGGTCGAGCTCAGCCCAAAAAAAGCTATCAGATGTTATTATTACAATTAGAAATGATCGTTTTGTTATTCCGGTAAAGCAAGAATATCGGAGTTCTTACGGTGGTATCGTTCATGATCAATCTTCATCTGGTGCAACATTGTTTATTGAGCCGCAAGTTGTCGTTGAACTAAATAACCTTTTACATGAGGCAAAAATAAAAGAGAAGCAAGAAATTGAGAAAATACTGCATGAATTAACGGTAAATGTAGCAGAAGAAGCTGATGGGTTACTACATAATATTGATATACTAGCTGAAATTGACTTTATGTTTACAAAGGCAAAATATGCTCGCAGTATCAAAGCATCAAAGCCAGTGATGAACAATGATCGTTATATTAGATTGGTTAAAGCAAAGCATCCATTAATTGACCCTGATGAAGTGGTACCTAACGATATAGAGTTAGGAAAAGACTATTCTACTATCTTAATAACTGGACCAAATACTGGGGGTAAAACAGTTGCGCTAAAAACAATCGGCTTATGTACGTTAATGGCACAGTCTGGGCTGCAAATTCCAGCTGAAGATGGATCTGAAATGTCTGTATTCTCCTCGATTTATGCAGATATAGGTGATGAACAATCTATAGAACAAAGTTTAAGCACTTTTTCGTCACATATGGTAAATATTGTAGGTATTTTACAGCAGTTTAATAGTGAAAGCCTTGTGCTGTTTGATGAGTTAGGAGCGGGAACAGATCCACAGGAAGGTGCGGCATTAGCTATTTCTATATTGGACGAAGTCTACCAAAAAGGAGCAAGGGTGGTAGCTACGACACACTATCCAGAGCTTAAGGCATATGGATATAATAGAGATGGAGTGATTAATGCTAGTGTGGAATTTGATGTAGAGACGTTGAGTCCTACATATCGTTTGCTTATTGGAGTTCCTGGGAGAAGTAATGCTTTTGACATATCAAGACGTTTAGGCTTAGACGAACAGGTCATATATCGAGCTAAAAAGCAAATTAGTACTGAAAGTAATACTGTGGAGAATATGATTGCTTCCTTGGAAGATAGTAAAAAGCATGCGGAAGAGAAGCTAGAGGAAGCTGAGCGACTTAGGAAAGAAGCAAAGGATCTTCATAAGAAGCTTGAAGATCAAATGACTGAGCTTGCTAGTCAAAAAGATGTGATATTCGAACAAGCAGAACAAAAAGCTCGTGAAACTGTTAATATTGCAAAACAAGAAGCAGAATCGATTATTGGGGATTTACGTAAAATCCAAAAGGAACAATATGCACAGGTGAAAGAGCACGAGCTTATTGATGCAAAGAAACGACTTGAAGCTGCAGCTCCAAAGCTCAATAAAAGCAAGAATAATATCATTCGCAAAAAGAATGAACAAAGCCTCCAACCTGGTGACGAAGTGAAAGTAATTAGCCTTGATCAAAAAGGTCATTTACTAGAAAAGGCTTCATCGAAAGAGTGGCTAGTGCAACTAGGAATTATGAAAATGAAAGTGAAAGAATCAGATCTTCAATATGCTAGTCGCCCAAAACCGATAGAAACGAAGCCTCTTGTAGCAATCAAAGGAAAAGAGTACCATGTCAGCCTTGAATTAGATTTACGAGGTGAAAGATTTGAAAATGCGATACTTCGTGTAGAGAAGTATCTTGACGATGCAATACTCGCTGGATACCCACGTGTTTCTATCATACATGGAAAAGGAACTGGCGCTCTCAGAAAAGGAGTTCAGGACCTTTTGAAAAATCACAGAGCTGTTAAAAAAGTTCGTTATGGTGAGGCGAGTGAAGGTGGTTCAGGAATTTCTATTGTAGAATTGAAATAGGGGGAGCGAATATGAGCTCATTTTGGGAAAATGAACTTGTGCAAACAGCAGCATATTACAGTGTTGTTGTGCTTTCAATTATTATATTTTTAGCGATTTTTGAGATTGTAACAAAGTATAAAAATTGGGAACAAATAAAGAAAGGAAATATTGCTGTTGCCATGGCTACCGGAGGTAAGATTTTCGGTTTAGCAAATATTTTTCGTTTTTCTATCGGCCATCATGATTCTTTACTAACGATGATGGGGTGGGGACTTTTTGGTTTTATATTACTCCTAAGTGGTTACTTTATTTACGAATTTTTAACACCAATGTTTAAAATTGATGAAGAAATTGAGAGCGATAATAGGGCTGTCGGTTTTATTTCAATGATTATTTCAGTAGGATTATCCTATGTAATCGGAGCAGGGATAGGTTAGGAGAGATTAGTAAGAATGGAAACTTTAGCAAAAGTTCTACTTGTATTATGTGGAATCTTTGTATTAATAGGCATCATATATATGCTTTTCTTTACGGGGTAAGAAAAGGATAGCTATTCTATGTAAGTGTAATATACAATAATATTTAGTACCCTTTCACATGAGTATACTGTGAAAGGGTCTATTTAGTCACTATATACTTGACAAGAAAAACGGTCCTGTTTTATTATTAAAATATGAATGATGATTCATTCATTTAATGAGGTGAGTGTTCAAAAGGAGGATAAGAAGGTTAGAAGAGCAGGGCGTGAAACTTGTTGTATTACATGGACTGTTGTAACGTCCAAAAGCGTCATTTTACCATTCTTTTTGAACATCCTTTTGAAGGGACGAGTTATAGTGAAGCGTAACAAACCGAAATACAAGAAAATCATTGATGCAGCTGTAATCGTAATTGCAGAGAATGGCTATCATCAAGCTCAAGTTTCAAAAATTGCAAAACAGGCTGGGGTTGCAGATGGAACTATATATTTATATTTTAAAAACAAAGAAGATATATTGATATCTTTATTTCAAGAGAAAATGGGGAGTTTTATAGAAAAAATTAGTGAAGAAATTGCAGGAATGGAATCAGCTAAAGAGAAATTATTACTGTTGATTGAAAAACATTTCAAATTATTATCAGATGATCATCATTTAGCGATCGTTACTCAGTTGGAATTACGTCAATCTAATAAAGAGATACGTGTGAAAATAAACGATGTGTTAAAAGGCTATTTAAAAGTATTGGACCATATAATACTTGCAGGAATCGATAGAGGTGAATTTCGCAAAAATTTAGACATACGCTTAGCCAGACAGATGATATTTGGAACGATTGATGAAACAGTAACATCGTGGGTAATGAATGATCAAAAGTACGATCTCGTGACATTAGCATATCCTCTGCACCATTTAGTAGTTAGCGGATGTGGGTCAACTGAGATTAGTTAATTAAACAAATGGTCAAAACTGGTCGTTCTATTCCAGTTTTGACACTGCAAAAGGCTTGTCTTCACACACATATATAAGTGAACTACTATGGTTTTATGATCATTTCCTTGAAATGAAAAAATTACTAAATGTATAAAACCTCGCTTTGCTGTTGTAGTATCAAAATATAACAAAAAAAGATGTGAAAAGAGCCTTTAAGCAAGACAAAAGGGGTGAACGTATGGAATATACAAAATGTCATATAGCAAACTATGTCGCAACAGTTTCTCTGGATCATCCTCCAGCGAATGCTGTGTCATCTTTAGTTTTGAAAGAGCTTTCAAAAAGATTAGATGACTTAGAAAAAAATGATGATGTGAGGGTCATTTTATTACAAGGTGAGGGGCGCTTCTTTTCCGCAGGAGCTGATATAAAGGAATTTACGACTGTAGAGAGCAGTGAAGAGTTCTCAGTCCTATCAGAAGCTGGTCAACAATTATTTGAAAGAATTGAGTTATTTTCAAAACCTGTTATTGCAGCAATTCATGGAGCTGCGCTTGGAGGAGGTTTAGAGCTTGCAATGAGCTGCCATATACGCATTGTAACTGACAACGCAAAGCTTGGATTACCAGAACTTCAATTAGGTTTAATACCAGGTTTTGCAGGTACACAGCGTTTACCACGTTATGTAGGTACTGCTAAGGCAGCTGAATTGATGTTAACGAGCGAGCCAATTTCTGGTTTGGAAGCTGTAAAATTAGGCTTAGCTAACCACGCGTTTCCTGAAGAAGTTATGTTAGAAGAAGCTAGTAAACTAGCTTTAAAAATAGCTGCAAAAAGTCCAATATCTGTTTCAGCTGTAATTGAATTATTAAAATACACAAAAGCTGATCAATACTATTCTGGAGTTAAGCGGGAAGCAGAGCTTTTTGGAAAAGTTTTTGCAACAGAAGATGCTAGCGAAGGTATTAGTGCATTTCTAGAAAAAAGGGCACCAACTTTTAAAGGAAAGTAACAATAGTTTGAGATGTTAAAATATTTTGAAGAGTAAATTGGAGGGAATAGAATGAACATCTATGTATTATTAAAAAGAACATTTGATACTGAGGAGAAAATTGTTATTTCAAATGGTGAAATAAATGAAGATGGGGCTGAATTCATTATTAACCCTTACGATGAATATGCTGTTGAGGAAGCAATTCAAATTCGAGATGAGCATGGTGGGGAAATAACTGTCGTAACTGTTGGGGGAGAAGAAACTGAAAAGGAACTTCGAACAGCGTTAGCAATGGGATGCGATAAGGCTGTATTGATTAATACAGAAGAAGATTTAGAAGAGAGCGATCAATATTCAACTGCTAAAATAATTGCAGAGTATTTAAAGGAACAGGAAGTTGACTTAATTTTAGCAGGGAATGTAGCAATTGACAGTGGCTCTGGTCAAGTTGGTCCACGCGTTGCAGAAATACTTGGGATGCCATATGTTACTACAATAACAAAACTAGACATTGATGGTAATAAAGCTACAGTTGTTCGTGATGTAGAAGGAGATTCAGAGATTATTGAAACGACATTACCATTACTTATCACAGCTCAACAAGGTTTAAATGAGCCACGTTATCCATCACTTCCAGGTATTATGAAAGCTAAGAAAAAGCCGTTAGAAGAGCTTGAATTAGATGATTTAGATTTAGATGAAGACGATGTAGCTCCAAAAACGAAAACAATTGAAATATATTTACCGCCTAAAAAAGAAGCAGGAAAAATATTAGCAGGCGACATTCCTGATCAAGTAAAAGAACTCATATCGTTACTACATTCTGAAGCGAAGGTTTTATAAATTCGTTATTAAGTAAAGGCTCTTATCATAAACTTAGTTTCTATAGTTCTTAATCTAGAAGTTAAAGGTGTCATTTTATTCAATAATCATCTTTTAATAGAAGAAAAGATGCCACGCAATTTAGTTGTATTCGTGTTTAACTATCAATACGAATAACAACAATCTATACACAAAAAAGCCTAGGTAAATGAGGATTGCATGGAAATTATTAAAGATGGCAAGGGTTGACTTTGGTTGGAGTAGGGGTAACATGTGCCATGCTCCAGCATGCATTACCTAGTGATCACTTAATCATTTCTACATGAAGGCACTTGTCGGGGGAGATCAAACCGCTTGTGCTATCTTAAAAATAGTGTATTCGGGAGGAATAAAAATGGCTAGAAAAGTTTTAGTACTAGGGGAAGTTCGTGATAACACATTACGTAATGTGTCGTTCGAAGCGGTTGCAGCGGCAAAAACAGTTGCAGAAGGCGGCGAAGTAGTTGCAGTACTAATTGGAGATGCTGTATCAAGTGTAGCTAATGAAATGATCTATTTCGGTTCAGACCGTGTTGTTATAGTAGAAGATGAAAAATTAAATGCATATACTACAGATGGCTTTTCTCAGGCACTTCTTGCTGCAATTGAGGCTGAGCAACCAGACGGAATCGTGATAGGACATACCGCTCTAGGTAAAGATTTAGCACCTAAAATTGCGAGTAAACTTGACAGTGGGTTAATATCTGATGCAACTGCTGTGGAAAGTGTAGGAGGGAATATTGTATTTACACGTCCTATCTATTCTGGTAAAGCATTTGAAAAGAAAATTGTAACTGATGACAAAATCTTTGTTACAGTACGTCCAAATAACATTGCTCCACTAGAAAAGGATGAAGGTAAAACTGGTGAAGTTTCTTCATTATCAGTTGATATTAAGGACCTCAGAACAATTATTAAAGAAGTCGTTAGAAAGGCTTCCGAAGGAGTAGATTTGTCAGAAGCTAAAGTAGTTGTAGCTGGTGGTAGAGGTGTAAAAAGTGAAGAAGGATTTGAGCCATTAAAAGAGCTAGCAGATGTACTTGGCGGGGCAGTCGGTGCTTCACGTGGAGCTTGTGATGCTGAATACTGTGACTATTCGTTACAAATTGGTCAGACAGGAAAAGTTGTCACACCTGATCTATATATAGCATGTGGAATTTCAGGCGCTATTCAACATTTAGCAGGTATGTCTAATTCGAAAGTTATCGTTGCAATTAATAAGGATGCAGAGGCAAATATCTTTAATGTAGCAGACTATGGAATTGTTGGTGATTTATTTGATGTTGTTCCGTTACTAACAGAAGAATTTAAGAAATTAAAAGTTCTTTCATAAATTTAAACACCAAATGGTGTAGTCATAAAATAATCTTTTGACATGTGCTAAAAGGACTTTCCCTGTGTTTACTAAATAAGTAACAAGGGTGAAGTCCTTTTTACAATGCTAGACGACAGAAAATACCCTTAAAGAAGAAGGTTAGTTAATTCGAAATTTACTGAAGTAAAATATAATCTTGAAGGTAAAAATACAACTGAAGCAAAAAATTAGCATCCAAAACCATACAGTGATATACTTTGATGTATCAAAAGAAGTAGATAATTAGGAGGAAGATAAACATGGCAATTTCACATGTTACTGATCAAAATTTCACAACTGAAACTAGTGATGGAGTAGTACTAGCAGACTTTTGGGCACCATGGTGTGGACCTTGTAAGATGATTGCTCCAGTACTTGAAGAGTTAGATCAAGAAATGGGAGATAAAGTTAAAATTGTTAAGCTTGACGTTGATGATAACCAAGAAACTGCAGCAAAATTTGGTGTAATGAGCATCCCAACATTATTAGTTTTCAAAAATGGTGAAGTAGTTGATAAAGTGGTTGGTTTCCAACCTAAAGAAGCGTTAGCTGATTTATTGTCAAAGCACGTTTAAGCGATAAATAATTAAATAAGCAAGGAGATAACGACAAAGTGTATTAGTGTCTTATCTCCTTTTTTTATTTTCCAAGAGTATTTTCATTTTTACTAACGAATGATGATTATTTCGTTAATTTATCTGGTCTGATTTGTCATAATATAGAGCTATTTGTAAGAGTATTCATATTTAATAAAATATGTGGCTTGTTTTACTGGTAACTCAACAGACTCATCTTCATATATATAAACTCGTTTATTTTTATAATCTACAAAAGCTTGCATCTCCTTGTTATACTCCCCTTGGTGCACACCTTCTATTTGAAGAGTGGAGAATGATGAATATTGTGATTCTTCGACTCTTTGTTGGGTTGACCGAATGATACGCTTTTCAATTGGTAAATGAATAACAATTGGATCATCATCCGCTACATATTTATACTCGATTGCTGTTGGTGAAATAAAGAACTCCCGTGGCGATGCAAAAATAAGCAGATGAAGTGGGTTTTTTGTATTATTTTTATAGCCTTGAATAACATTTTTCCATCCTAAAACAAGATCTCCTTCTGTAGCAGTTATCGATTGATTGTTAGATACGTAATATGTCAATTCTCCTGAAAGAACGACTGCGCAGTCTTCTCCAAAGGAGTGTATATGTGGTTTGATCTCCTCTTGAGGTAGTAGGACACATTCGAAAAGTGCCGTACTCTTGGAAGCACTTTTAAAGATGACTTCTAATTTTGAAGCTGAAACAGGTGTATTCACTAAATCTAAAACCTTCATTATATATTCCCCCTTTGAATAATGCTCTTTTTTCTTAAATTAGTTGTTATGATGAGAATAGTAAAGGCGCCACTAAAGCTAGATGTATACATGCCTTTTTATGTAAGGGCGAAAAGCAACAATTAATGCGGAAGCAACCTTGAATAATTTAAGCTTACATAACAAACTTGACTTCAGCCATCGTAAAGAAGGATGAGAATTGTTACAACTATTGGTTGAATTGACTAGTAATCTATAAACTAGCAATCAACCTTTTTATGAAATACCATTGACATTGAAAATCATTCTCTGTATAATTCAACCTGTAATGAAAATCATTATCAATAAATAAACACAACACATTCAGGGAGAGGTTTTTAGTGAATAAGAAAAAAGTTATTACTTTATTTTCAAGTATAATATTTGCTGGCGGTGTGCTAGCAGGATGTAGTTCTGATACAGAGGAAACATCTACTGATAAAAAAGAAGAAGCATCTGTTGAACAAGTTGAGGAACAACAAACTTCTGATGAAACTGCTGAGGTATCTGTAGAAGATTCGATTACATCAAAGCAAATTGAAGCATATAATTTAATGGTTGAAGAGCTTGGTAATGCAAAAGAAGGAAATCCAGTAGATTGGGATAAGGTAGGTAGCTTATACGAGGCAGACCTTCAAGATGCGGTCGCTGAAACAAATGGTGATTTCGATCAAGCGATTGTAACTGCAAAGGATGCAGCAGCAGCAGGTGAGCTAGATGCAAATATTGCCAAACAAATAATTGATAAATTAACACAATCCTACTTCTATCAAAAGCAAAAGAGTTTACATAAAGATGTGATTGCATTTTTAGAAGAGGAAAAGCAAGCGGATGCTGAATTAGCTTTTGCAGAATTAAAGCTTTTAGCAGAAGAAGTGATTATACCAACAGCTGTGAAACGTGATAGTTACTATGAATTAACTGATACTTCTAGTATGGAACAGAGCATTCTAGCAGGGCTTGCGGCTCAAGAGATTGCATTAAATGAAGGAAATATTGAAGACTTTTCAGTACTTGTTCAATTAACTGATAAATCAATTTACCGTAGCTACTATTTAGCGGCTCAATCTTACGCAGAAAAAATTGAAGCAGCAGTAGCAGAAGGAAATGCTGATGAATTAGACCTAACGATCATGCAAGCTGAAGCATGGGGCTTCTTCCAAGCAATTAAAGGATCTTTATCAGGTGGTGATGAAGCTGCCGCTCAACAGCTAGATGAATTATTCTCTTTAAATATGACAAATCCTGTTGATATTAAAGCAGAGCAAGTACATGACTTATTTACAAAAGCATTTGTAGGGAAATCAAAAGTATACCACGGGAAAGTAGTAACTGCTTTAGAAGAAGGTAACGTGAGTGAAGCGACAATCGAAGCATTAGAAGGAAATATGTTTGTTAAAGCTATCGAGCTAGAGCTTGGAGATGACAGAACAGCACTCATAGAACAAGCAGAAAAATGGTATGATGCAGTTAGCGAGAATAAGGGTGATGAAGCAGCGCCTATTAGTGAATCAATCGTTGCTACACTTGACAAATTAATCAATGAATAACATAGAAGCCGCTTTTTGCGGCTCTTTGTTTGAGAAAAATTACTATTGTTATAAATTGGACAGTAGGATGAGTTTTAAGAGAGCTAAAATAATATCAGAAGTTGAAAAGATGCCACAAATGCTAGATGTTTACGTAATTGTATCTCAAAACGAATAGCAACAATCAATGGCAAAACAGCCTTTCGTAAACTTCGATGCAATTTAAACTTGAGAAAAACGGTTAGGTAAGGTAGGTCATTGGATGAATGTCATGAACTACAGTGTATCCAAACAGCCTTTGTAAAAAATATATTTTAAGTGTTACACTTATGTTAATATCTTAAAGTACAGAGTAAAGATGAATGGGAAGAGAGTATGAAAAGAAGTAATCTTTCACTATTGGTAAAAGCAATTGGGATTTGTTCTGTAGTTATCTTTATAATCTTATCATCCACACTGTTTAATAGTTCTGACTTGCTATTGTCAATAAAAAAACTTATAAATAAACCACTATTATTAGCTGTCATGTTTGTAGTTTACGGCCTGTCATTTATCTTGCGGTCGTTAGCATGGAAATGGTATGTAAATGATAAGGTTACGTTAATCACTTGTATGCAAGGCATCTTCTTAAGCCTTTTTGTTAATCATGTAGTACCTTTCAAAGTTGGAGACGTTGTTAGAGTTGGAGTGATGGCAAAGAAGGAGAAATTAATCCGTCTAGATGAGGTATTACATTCAGTCGTAGTATTACGCATCATCGATATGGCTATCTTAATGTCAATATCAGGATTTGGATTTATAATTATATTAAAAAGCTTCCCATTGCAGCAATCTATTTTTTTCTATGGTGCTGTTTTTTTCGTGGTTACTATTATTGCCGTTATTTTTTTAAGAAAGTTTGCCAATCTTGTGAGAAGGCATATTGCTTTGTTGAAAAATGCGCTAAAAGGTTGGAAGGGGTTATTAATCATTTCGACAGTTTTATTAAGCTGGATATGTGAAGGCGTTGTCGTATACGGTGTCGCTCTCCTTTATCAAGGAAATCTCGCCTTTTTGCATTCTGTGTGGGTAAATAGTTTAACTGTCGGTGGCCAAGTGTTTCAGGTGACTCCTGGCGGACTTGCCACCTATGAAACGGTTATGACATTTGCCATTACTAGTATAAAAAACATCACAATGAAAGAGGCATACGAGATTGCAATTATTAGCCATGCTTTTAAATTTATTTTTTCGTATATTGTAGGTATGATAACAATCATTTTTACACCAATTTCTGTTAGTTCTATCATCACATGGATAAAAAGAAAAGGAGGCTATTCTTCATGAAAAAGGCATCAAAATTTGAGAAGTTTGCAGCTCGGTGCTGGAATCTTTTGAATGAAGGGAAGCCATTCACGCCTATTTTTGTAATAGGTACGATGCTTCTATTTAATCTTACGACTCTTTTTGAGTCACAATCGTTTTCAGCATTTCTATTAAGCTTTATCTTAATACTCCCTGTGTTTATACTATATTTCATTTATGATTTTCCATTGTTTTTACGCAATTATTTATGGATTCCATTTGTTATTTATTTAATTATTTGGAACAGTGTTAATGTCCCATTACTACTATTTGCTTTAGGGTTATATTTCTTTTTTACTGTCTTTTTTTGGGGTACACTGTATTATCATTTGCGCATTGGAACAACGTGGTGGAACTTTACACGTTTTTGGAAGCTCGTACTAAAAAATAGTGACTCCACGAGTGGTAATGCACAGGAGCAATTACCAAAGTTCTTATTACTTCTATCATTATGGAATTTAACATTTGAACAAATGCACTTGGGTATAGAATTATCATACACATCTCTATTAGTTTTTTATGTCCTTTTATTATTGTTCGCATGGATATTACATCGAAATTTGTTTGATTGGAAGCCAAAAGTAATAAGTGAAAAAACAAATAACGCTCCAGAACAAGAGGAAGCGATGAGTGATAAAGTAGTTGTTTTAGTCGTTGATGGTATGAGAAAAGAGCGATTTGAAGAGGCGAATACACCCTTCTTAGATTATTTAAGAAAAAATGGTACAGACTATTCTCAAATGGAAACGTTATATCCAGCTAGAACAGTTGTATGCTTTACTTCAATGTTTACTGGAACATATCCTTTTGAACACGGTATTAAATCAAATATGGTGTGGAAATTAGGAATTAAAGTAGAGAGTATCTTTGACTCATTACGAAAAGTAGGTAAAAAAGGAAGACTGCTAGGCATTGCCCATTTAGTTGATTCAATGGGTGATGATGTCGAAACCGTTACAGCAGTTATGCATAATGATGTTGCAGACAGAAACATCATTGATAGAGCAAAGCTAATTATGAGCGAACAAGATCCGGATTTGCTAGTCGCCCAGTTAATTAGTACAGACCAAACAGGTCATAGCCGTGGTGTTCTATATGATGAATATATTCAAAAAATTGAAGAAGCAGATACTTTGCTAAAGGAATATGTTGATTGGCTAGAAGAACAAGGAAAGATGACAAACACAACAATTATCGTTTGTGCTGACCATGGACAAGCTGATGGGATAGGTGGTCACGGACATTTAGATGAGGGAGAACGGTATGTTCCATTTTTCATGTATGGTGCAAATATCGAAGAAGGTAAACGAATTGACGATAAGCAAAGTCTCGTTTCGGTTGCGCCGACAATCGCTTACTTATTAGGCGCTCCATACCCGAGTCATAGCCGTGGACCAGTTTTAGTAGATGCGATAAGAAAGGGCGTTCACAAATGATGAAGCAAACAGTAATCGTATTTTTACCAGCCCACAATGAAGAAAAGTCAATTGCTGAGGTTATTAAATCAATTCCTAGGTACTTTCATGACAGGATAGAAGTAAAAGTACTCGTTATTGATGATGGTTCGACAGATCAAACAGTGAAAGTAGCACAAGAGGCAGGTGCGGATTATTTTTATCAATTTTCATCAAATCAAGGTTTAGGAGCAGCTGTGAGAAAGGGATTAGAGGAAAGTGTTAGGTTAGGTGCGGATATCAGTGTAATGATAGACGCTGATAATGAATATCCAGCAGCACAAATCCCTGATCTTTTACAGCCAATATTATCAGGTGAATATGATTATGTAATGGGTTCACGCTTTCTTGGGACAATTCAAGGAATGAAGCTTCATCGCAGGTTAGGAAATTATTGCTTTACATTTATGCAATCCATCCTACTAAGAAAGTGGATACATGATGGACAATCGGGTATGAGAGCATTCTCACTACAAGCGATGAAAAATGCTGAGATTATTCATGATTACAATTATGCCCAAGTTATCACGCTGAATTTAGTAAGAAAAGGTTTTCGTGTGAAGGAAGTTCCTATTAAGTATCATGTGAGGACAAAAGGTAAATCATTTATCAAATTTAATTCTTATATGACAAGTGTCATACCTGCAATAATAAAAGAAATAACTAGGCCAGTGGAACAAGTAGAAATAGATTACAATTATCACATATTACCATTAGAAGCAGCTAAAAAGAGTAGCTAATCTTACAAAATTATGTCAGCAAAATAGGATTTTGAATCATCAATTTATAGAAGATACATGCCACCAATAGTTGGAAAACTACAATTCTAACTTGTTAAAGTATCTACAGCATGACGGATAAATAGCTAAAATGCTTTTTTGGAGATGTAGGAGGTGTTTGTGCATATAGCCGCACCTTCAAGCCTCTAAAAACCGCTTCGGCTGATTTGAAATCACTTAATATTCATCACATATTAATGAAGTTCTTCTATATGACAGGCATCAAACAACAACTTTGCGATTAAATAACATTGAACAGATAAACGAAGCTTATAGGATGACACTTATGCTTTTCTTAATATATAGTATTGACATTAATGATGATAATCATTATCATTAATTGTGTGGGAGGAAATATTATATGAAAAAGGTATTATTTTTTTGGGTGACATTGATATTCATTTTCAATTCGCTATTAACGACTCAAGTTTTTGCATATTCATATGGTGATCCAAATAAGGAGCCGATTGCTGAAGCATATAAGGATATGCTTATAAAATTAAATGAAGAACCACCTAATTTTTCTGAGGCTAAAGCCATTTACGAGACAGTCAAAGAAGATGTTGACCTCCATATGGGCTCAGAGCCAACTGAAACAATTATAAAACATATAGAGGATGAAAATAAAGATGCAGTCATTAAGGACTTAGAAAAAATCCTCGTTTTGAATATAGCACGTCGACTTGAAAGTATTGAACTAAACTTTGAAGATTTTGATACATCTAAGCGTTTATTAGCAAAAGGATTTGCTACATATGAAGCAATATCACCACTTATCGAGAGTAAAGATCAAAAATTGAATCAATCGTTAAGAAATGAGTTTGATCTTGCATTATCTGCCCTTGGAAACCCTGGATTATTTGGTGTAGGTGAGAAAGAAGCAGATATTAATAGTTTTATAGAAAGTAAAGAAATCATTCTTTCGACAATTCAAGAGCAGCTTAATGTGTCAAATATTGAAGTTGGACATTTTAACGAGGAAGATATTGAGTCTACTTTGACGGACACTGGAAAAAAAGAATGGACAGATTTATCTAACTTTACAAACTGGATTCCAATTCTTTTAATCATTGGTGTGATAATAGCTATCGTTATATATTCTATGAAGAAAAAAAGAAAGTAATATATGAGCATCATTTATGAGTTTTGAAATTCGTCTTATGAGATACTCCTAGTGGGGAAGGAGAAAAGCTATGCAAATTCAAGCATTATTAATTACGTTTCGAGAGGTTCTTGAAGCCCTGCTCATTGTTGGGATTATTACGACCTACTTAAAAAGAATGGACCATTCAAAATATACTAAATATGTGTGGTTAGGAGCAGGATTAGCTGTATTAGCAAGTGTCGGGATTGCGATGTTGTTCCAAGTTGTTTTTACCGGTTTTGCAGCCATGGGAAATGAGATGTACTTAAAGATTGGAATTATTTTAGTTTCTACATTGCTACTTACCCAAATGGTGTTTTGGATGGCAGCGCATAGTAAAGATATTAAGGGTAATGTAGAAGGCAAAATGAATCGATTTATTTCAACAGGTAATATCATTGGTATGGTTATTCATTCATTTCTAGTCGTTTTGCGCGAGGGTGTCGAAACAGTATTTTTCTTTGCAGCGATTACCGGGGGGAATATTGGTGCAGCACTTGAAGGTTGGGGAGCAATAACGGGTATGCTCATTGCTGTAGTCATTTGTTACTTCTTCTTTAAAGGGACAATGCGTATTCCATTAAAGACATTCTTTAAAGTAACTGGTGCATTTATTATCTTAATAGCAGCTGGTTTATTAGTTCAAGGAATCGGAATGCTCCAAGATTTAGAAATTATCGGTAGTGTAATGCCACACGTCTATGACATTACTTGGTTTTTACCAGAACATCCAATCGATTACGCGCATTATGTGCGAGATAACGGAATAGCACCTCTCTTATCGGGTGATATTGGTATATTCTTAAAAGCACTTTTCGGTTATTCTTCTATGCCGTCAATTGAAGAAGTGTTGGCATATGTAGGGTACTTCGTAGTGATCTATTTACTAATTAAATCCCATTATGGCCAAGAGCAGCAGAAGAAGAGCAAACAAGAACAACCAAACAATGTTAAGGTGCTTGAACCCCAAACAAAGCTTTAAAAAAATATACTTTTAAAAAGTACGAGACAGTAGTCTTGTACTTTTTTCAGCATATTAAAGTATTCTTATATCGATGTATAAGGAATAAATAAATTCATAAACCTATTTAGTGTCGAGGTTGAATAATGTTTTTGAAACTGTTAGATGAACAGAAAAGTCGTTTTCATGCTTCTCTATTTGTAAGAATTAAGGAGGTTAGCCTAGGGGATTATCAGCGTTTTGCTGATTTTCAATAACCTTAAAACCTAATGAATCATTTCCTAGAAAATAATAAAAAGCATATACTTTCACTTTGTGTTACTGTTTGTATTATTTTTTTAATTTGTTATTATTATTTGCAATTAATATATAGCAGTCCTTTTGCTGCAACATGGGATCAGGTAGATTTTACTTTGGCACTTACACGTTATGATTTATTATCAATGCAGCCACATTTCCCTGGTTATCCTTATTTTATATTAGGTGGTATGTTAATAAATACGGTCATTGATAATGGAGCTAAAGCACTAGCGGTTTTTAATGTTTTAGCGATGATCACTTCCGTTATACCGATTTATTTGATGTCTAGACAATATATTAATAGACAACAAAGCCTTTTGGTCGTAGCAGTCATACAAACAACAAGCTACGTAGGGTTAATTGTTACTCAACCTATGTCAGAAGGTTCAGCGATAGCATTTCTTTGGTGGTATATATGGAGTTTATTTCAAGCAAAAAATTCAGATCGATTTGTTTTGCAGTTATTACCTCTGCTTTTTTTTAGTATCGTTTTAGGTATTCGTCTATCTTATTTACCCTTTGGGATCGGTATCATACTTCTTTGGATGTATGATTGGAAAAGGTTTGAATCTTTTGGTAGACTTAGTCGTTTAGTTGTATTTGCAATCATTTTTCAACTATTTTGGGTTATAGGATTAATAATGACTGAAGGAAGTGTTAGTGGCTTCATTAAATTAGCTCTATCTTTTACAACCGGTCATTTCAATGACTGGGGTGGTACGCAAGTTACCGCTAATGAGTCTGTTATTTATCGGTTATTAACATTAATTGGAACAAATATAGTCTGGAATGGAGTAGCTGCTAAATCATTTTTATTATTGTTAGTATATAGCGTACTATTCATTTTTTGTTGTTATAAATTGCTTACACAAAAACCATACACTCGCTCGGATTATTGGTTATTAATCATAGGTGCAACGTATTTCATCTGGGCATTGTTTGCGCAAAACATTGATAAGCCTAGACATATAACGCCTCTAGTAGGTATAATTCTTTTTCAATTACTCATTATGATTTTAAAGAGATCCTTTCACATATTTCTTGTTGTTATGTTAACATTTATTGTCTTTAGCCAAGTCGTAGTAGGATATCAATTAATTTACGAACAAGCAACAGAGCAACCAGCTACACATCAACTAGGCAATTATTTAGATGTGAAGAACGAATTTGTTGTATTATATACTTGGGAGGAAACGAGGGTACTAAAGTATAATAACGTGTCCTTTCCTCATAAAAGAATATTTACTTATGAAAGGTTTCTACAAGACAAATTATATTATAGCGATGCTACAATTTATGTTACTGATCATGTACTCAAAGGATTTGAATCACAAGGGGTTAATGTTTCAGGATTTATTGAGGAAGTGACTTCATTCTCTTCGAGTATCATGTCGGACCCTTCATATGGAGAAATCACTTTATATAAGTGGAAAGATTAAAGGTTGGAGCGATTGTCATGTCAGATCATTTAAAAGAAAAAATTTCAATTGTACCAGAACATCCAGGATGTTATTTAATGAAGGACAAGCATGGGACAGTCATCTATGTAGGGAAGGCGAAAGTTCTAAGGAATCGTGTCAGATCTTACTTTACAGGCTCTCATGATGGAAAGACGTTACGGCTAGTAAATGAAATTGTTGATTTTGAATATATCGTGACATCTTCAAATATAGAAGCTTTAATTCTAGAAATAAATTTAATTAAGAAGTTCGATCCAAAATATAATATCATGTTAAAGGATGACAAGACGTATCCTTACATTAAAGTCACAGCAGATACTCACCCTCGTCTACTCATTACGAGGAAGGTCAAAAAAGATAAAGGGAAATATTTTGGTCCATACCCAAATGTTCAAGCTGCGAACGAAACGAAAAAACTATTGGATCGTATGTACCCTCTGCGCAAATGCTCAACGCTCCCAGACCGAGTTTGCTTATATTATCATATGGGACAATGCCTAGCTCCTTGTGTAAATGAAGTGTCTGAAGAGCAAAACAAAGAAATGGTCGAACAAATCGTTCGATTTTTAAATGGTGGGTATACACAAACAAAAAAAGAACTAACTTCAAAAATGCTAAAGGCATCGGAGGAGCTAGATTTTGAGCGAGCTAAAGAATACCGCGATCAAATTACACATATTGAAACAACGATGGAAAAACAAAAAATAACATTGAAGGATTTAGTTGACCGTGATGTATTTGGCTACTCTTTTGATAAAGGATGGATGTGTGTACAAGTATTTTTTATTCGTCAAGGAAAGATGATAGAGCGAGACGTGTCCATATTCCCCTTTTACAATGAGCCGACTGAAGACTTTTTAACATATATAGGACAGTTTTATTCAAAAACAGAGCATTTTATTCCTAAGCAAATATTGCTTCCAAATGGTACTGATAAACAGTTAGTTGAACAGTTATTACAAGTACAGGTTTTACAACCAAAACGGGGACAAAAGAAGGAACTGCTTGATTTAGCAAAGAAAAATGCGAAGCTTGCTTTACAAGAGAAGTTTTCACTTATCGAACGTGATGAAGAAAGAACGATTAAGGCAGTAGAAAACTTAGGTACCCAATTGAGAATTGAAACTCCTCACCGTATAGAGGCCTTCGATAATTCAAATATTCAAGGGACGGATCCTGTATCTGCAATGGTTGTTTTTATTGATGGGAAGCCCGAAAAGAAAGAGTATCGAAAGTACAAAATTAAATCAGTCATTGGGCCAGATGATTATGATTCTATGCGCGAGGTAGTAAGAAGGAGATACACTCGTGTATTAAAGGAAAATATGCCATTTCCAGATTTAATTTTAGTTGACGGTGGCAAAGGGCATTTAGCCGCAGTTCAAGATGTTTTAGAAAATGAGCTAGGAATCGAAGTTCCAGTTGCAGGTATGGTTAAGGATGATAAACACCGCACATCTGAACTAATTGTTGGTGATCCTGTCCAAACAGTACCGCTAGCAAGAAATAGCCAAGAGTTTTATTTGATTCAACGTATACAAGATGAAGTGCATCGCTTTGCAATTACTTTCCATCGTCAAATAAGAAGTAAATCTGTTTTTAAATCTATACTTGATGATATCCCTGGTGTCGGTGAAAAGCGGAAAAAAGCACTTCTTAAGCATTTTGGCTCAATCAAAAAGTTAAAAGAAGCAACCGTAGAAGATCTTCAAAATGCACAGATTCCAATAAATGTAGCTAAAGAAATTTATAACAAGATGAACGACAAAGACTAATCAAAAGTTATTATTTAAGAATTAACTATTTTTAAGCTGATTTAATTATTCATATCATTTATGTTTATTATCGATGACAATCACATAACAATTAGGAGCCAAAATTGAGTTAGAGACCCTGATAATATCCGTCAGGGTCTCTATCGTTAAAATAACTTATTTATCGTACTAAGAAATAACAAACAGATTTGTCTTTTTGTTTCACATAGATAGTTGTTGTTCATACCTAGATTTCACAGTATCTTTTCTTCTATAAAACGATGACTGTTGCGTAAAACAACATCATTATCTTCTAGTTTAGGAAAATAGTATCATAGTTTACGAAAAGAGCGACCCTACATTGAATATAATTTAATGAAGAGCTGGCTGTTTATGAAGAAATGATATCATGCCTATCCCATTTTACAGTGAAAATCACTTTTTTCGATCGAGGCTTTTGCTGCTCATAAGCTTCTGTAATCATTTGTTTTTGTCCTTGAATTTGTTCCGCTAAAAAACCAGCTTCTAGTTGAAAGGTTATATTGTCAGATGATAAGCGTTTTTCAACAAGCTGTCCATTTAATTCGAGGTGTAGCTCGTTTTTTGTTTCTTTTACAGTGGATAAGTTCCCCCATCCAGCTTCATGAAAAAATGACATGATTTCATCAATATTATTACATGGAAATTTTCTAGCTAGATCTTTTCCTGATAAATACATAATAAATGATAATTCTTTTCGAAAAATATTCGGAAGCACATGTTCTCTATAGATATCTAACCCAAAAGCAGGTACGGATGTATTGTTTTCTTCTGTATGTTCTTCGGTATGGATTAAGTTCTTCATTTTGCCCCCCTCTTCATCAAATTATTATATAACAATAGCAGCATTAAGGCATAAGTTTTTTGTTTACTTTCAATGAAAACTTTTAAGGATACAGATTGTTCGTCTTTTATGAAGAGTGGTTCACCGGAATATGGAAAATTACGGTGCAATTTGATTGATTATGACGAAAAAAAAGAAAATTCATGAATATTTTATGAACACGTTTTCTTGACGCTTGATAATGATGAGAGTACAATAAATTTGTTACATTATATTGATAAAAAATGCAATCTATTCATTTTTTATTTTTTCCTCATCATAAGTAACGGGGATGGGATTTTATTTTATTTTACTTTTGTTTTAAGTTTTCAAAAAAATGATTCAACTCAAAGGGGGTATAACTGTGGAAAATAATCGTGAATTCTTTTATCGCAGATTACATTCACTATTAGGAGTCATTCCAGTAGGGATATTTTTAATTCAGCATTTAACTGTGAACTACTTTGCGACAAGAGGTCCGGAGGCGTTTAATAAAGCGGCTCACTTTATGGAAGGTCTGCCATATCGCTATGTTTTAGAGGCTTTTGTCATTTTTCTTCCTATTTTATTTCATGCGATATACGGGCTGTATATTGCTTTCACAGCTAAAAATAATGTAAGCAATTATAGTTTTTTCAGAAACTGGATGTTCCTATTACAACGTATATCAGGGGTTATTACGTTAATTTTCATTACTTGGCATGTTTATCAAACCCGAGTTCAAGCAGCTTTCGGTGCAGAAGTTAATTATGATATGATGGCGAATATTTTAGAAAGCCCTATCATGCTTGGTTTTTATATCGTTGGTGTTATTTCAACTATTTTTCATTTTGCAAATGGATTATGGTCATTCCTAGTTAGTTGGGGAATTACCGTAACTCCCCGTTCACAACAAATTTCTACTTATGTAACGATCGGTGTGTTTGTAGCACTTTCATATGTAGGTATTCGTACGATTTTAGCATTCACTTGAATCTAAGTAAGCAATTAAAGGGGTGAGTCACTTTGAGTAACGGAAAAATCATTGTAGTCGGCGGTGGGCTAGCTGGCTTAATGGCAACAATTAAAGCTGCAGAAGCAGGAGTAGCGGTTGATCTATTTTCATTAGTACCAGTTAAACGTTCTCACTCTGTTTGTGCACAAGGTGGTATTAACGGTGCCGTAAATACAAAAGGTGAAGGAGATTCACCATGGGAGCATTTCGATGATACAGTCTATGGTGGAGACTTTCTAGCAAATCAGCCACCGGTAAAAGCAATGTGTGATGCAGCACCTGGTATTATACATTTATTAGATCGTATGGGCGTCATGTTTAACCGTACACCAGAAGGATTACTAGACTTCCGTCGATTTGGTGGAACGCAGCATCATAGAACGGCATTTGCTGGTGCAACGACTGGTCAACAGCTGCTATATGCATTAGATGAGCAAGTTCGTCGCCACGAGGTGAGTGGGCTTGTAACGAAATATGAAGGTTGGGAATTTTTAGGGTCTGTCATTGATGACGATGGGACTTGCCGTGGTATCGTCGGTCAAGATTTAAAAACAATGGACATTAAATCATTTAAAGCCGATGCAGTTATTTTAGCGACAGGTGGACCTGGAATCATTTTTGGGAAGTCAACTAATTCAGTTATTAATACTGGATCAGCAGCGTCGATTGTTTATCAACAAGGTGTTAGTTACGCGAATGGTGAGTTTATTCAAATTCATCCAACAGCTATCCCAGGCGACGATAAGCTAAGACTGATGAGTGAATCAGCACGTGGCGAAGGTGGACGTGTATGGACGTATAAGGATGGAAAGCCATGGTATTTCCTTGAGGAAAAATACCCTGCATACGGAAATCTTGTTCCACGAGATATTGCAACACGTGAAATATTCCATGTGTGCGTTGACTTAAAACTAGGAATAAATGGAGAAAATATGGTCTATTTAGACCTATCACATAAAGATCCTAAAGAGCTTGATGTTAAGCTTGGTGGTATCATTGAAATTTACGAAAAATTTATGGGTGATGATCCACGTAAATTACCGATGAAGATCTTCCCTGCTGTTCATTACTCAATGGGTGGTTTATGGGTAGATTATAATCAAATGACAAATGTACCTGGCCTATTTGCTGCAGGAGAATGTGATTATTCTCAACACGGTGCTAACCGTCTTGGTGCAAATTCATTACTGTCAGCAATTTATGGAGGTATGGTCGCTGGGCCAAAAGCTGTTGAATATATTAATGGTCTTGAGAAAAGTGCTGAAGATATATCCTCTACTTTATTTGAAAGCTTTGAGAAGCAAGAAACTGAAAAGTGGAATAATATTTTAAATCTTGATGGTAATGAAAATGCTTATATTCTTCATAAAGAACTTGGAGAATGGATGACCGATAATGTAACAGTTGTTAGGCACAATGATAAGCTACTAAAAACAGATGAAAAAATACAAGAACTTATCGAACGTTTTGATAATATTAATATTAATGATACAGCTAAATGGAGTAACCAAGGTGCATCATTTACTCGTCAACTTCAAAATATGCTTCAATTATCACGTGTTGTAACGATTGGTGCATATAATCGAAACGAAAGTCGCGGTGCTCATTATAAGCCTGACTTCCCTGATCGTAATGATGATGAATGGCTAAAAACAACGATGGCAAAGTTTGTTGATCATAAATCAGCACCAGAATTTAGTTACGAAGATGTTGATGTATCATTGATTGAACCACGTAAGCGTGATTATACGAAGAAAAAGAAGGGGGAGAAGTAAGATGAGTGAGCAAAAAGTCGTTCAATTTATTATTACACGACAAGATGAGCCTGATTCTTCTCCTTATGAACAAGAGTTTGAAATTCCATATCGACCGAACATGAATGTCATTTCAGCACTTATGGAAATTCGCAGAAATCCGGTAGATAAAAATGGTAATAAAACAGCTCCAATTAATTGGGATATGAACTGTTTAGAAGAAGTATGTGGTGCTTGCTCAATGGTCATAAATGGAAAGCCACAGCAATCATGTACAGCTTTGGTTGATAAATTAGAGCAGCCGATTAGATTACAGCCTATGAGAACATTCCCAGTCGTGCGTGATTTACAAGTTGATAGAAGTAGAATGTTTGATTCATTGAAAAAAGTTAAGGCTTGGGTTCCGATTGATGGAACGTACGATTTAGGACCTGGTCCACGTATGCCTGAAACGAAACGTCAATGGGCTTATGAACTATCAAAATGTATGACATGTGGTGTGTGCTTAGAGTCTTGTCCGAACGTTAACAGTAAATCAAACTTTATTGGACCTGCTCCACTTTCACAAGTTCGCTTGTTCAATGCACATCCAACAGGAGCAATGAACAAGGGCGAGCGTTTAGATGCACTTATGGGTGAAGGTGGTCTAGCGAATTGTGGGAACTCCCAAAACTGTGTCCAATCATGTCCAAAAGGAATTCCATTAACTACATCAATTGCATCCTTAAATAGGGATACAGCTATTCAATCATTTAAGAATTTCTTTGGAAGTGATCGAGTTTAATTAGTAATGAAAACCTCTTCAACGTTTGAAGAGGTTTTTTGTTTTCTTATTGATTATGCTTTCATACTAAGTCTAGCTAAAAATATGAACAAAGTCTTAAGGCTATCTATCTCCCATAAATTTAATATGAAATGAACTTGCATAACAACAAGCTTTAGTAACTTTTCTTCTCTAAAAAGATGCAGGTGGCATCTAACCTCATTCTACTGTTTATATAACAATAGCAACAAAGTGAAGCGAGCATTACTATTTTAAAATAAATTCTCCGGTCACTGGGTTATGATCACTGTTTTCATATCCTAAGTAATCTCCTGATACATTTATAACTTCAATATTTGGAGACACTAAGAAACCATCAATTACAGCTAAGAAATTCACTCCTTCTCTAAATGGATATTGGGTTGTGCGGCTAGTTGGAACATTTTGATCTGCTATCCATTGGAAGCCCTCGGGTTTAAATGTTTCAGGGAATTCTTGCAGCCAAACAGGCCACTCTTCTGTTGTTTCGAATAAATAAGGATCTGTTCCAGGAATAACATGATTCCAGTCTCCACCTAATATTAAATAGTTTTCTTTTTGTATCTCATTTGCTAAATATTGAGATAAATATTGTAATTGCTGTTTTCTCACCTTCCCACCTTTATCGTATGCTGATAAGTGTAGGTGAATAAGAATCAGCTCTTTTCCATTGTCGATAGGAATTCTATTTTCGGTAAATGCACGGTCCAAATCAAATAATTGTCTAGGCCAGTCTTCTTTTCCAGCTAATGCAAATCTAGTACTTTGTTCAATGTTGTATTTTGATAAAGTCAATATACCACTATTTGCCGATCCCATTGGATCTAGGATTGGTACTGGTACCCAAGGGACTTTGTAATTTACACCATACGTATAACTATAATCAGGTAATTTCTTTGAAATATGGTCAACTTGATTAATGTGATTGCTACGTGAAGAATCAGTATCAACTTCTTGTAATAAATAAATATCAGATTTTTTATCCTCTATGAATGACGTTATCGCTTCTAAATTTATCAAAGTTTGTTCTTTGCTACTTGATTTTGACATTTTTCCACCATCTAGAAAGAAATCTTGCTCCTTATCTAACCCTGCATAACCAATATTAAAAGTAGTCATCGTAAAAGGTTCATTTGCCTTAAGCATATTTCCACTTTGGTTATTAACTGTAAGTGAAATTTTTTCTGCAGGTTTATAATCTGTAACTGTCACATAAATCAAAAAAATGATAAAAATTAGTGCGATTGATAGAATGATATAACTTATCCATTTTGCGACTTTTATTGCCATGTACATTCTCCTTTATTAATACGTTTGTTATTACAAATACTGCAACTATCACTATCATAAGAATTTTACCTATAATTATATTGTAATAAAAACTAAGTGAATAATATATGTTTTCTTTAGATTCTTCTGAAGATTTAGTATAATATTAATGAGATTTAAATATGATAGATAAGAATTTGAGAATAAATTGTATAGTGAGGGGGACGACTGTGAACTCCGTTAAAGCTGTAGAAGTACAGAGGTGGGAGAACTGGTCTGGGAGTGTTGTAAGTAAACCTGCAAAGGTCATGTACCCAAAAAGCATTGAAGAAATCATTTTAATCGTTAAACAATGTAACAAAACTAATCAGGCTATACGTGTGGTTGGTTCTGGTCACTCATTTACATCATTAGTAGCAACAAACGATCTATTACTTTCATTGGATCTCCTTGAAGGGGTAGAACAAACAGACCGAGAGAATGATATTGTTTCTGTTTGGGCAGGAACAAAGCTGCATGTTTTGGGTGAGGCTCTTCACAAACTTGGATATGCACAAGAAAATTTGGGTGATATTAATGCTCAATCGATAGCTGGAGCTATAAGTACTGGTACTCATGGGACGGGAATCCAGTTTAGTAGTTTGGCTACACAAGTTGTTGAAATGACTGTAGTAACTGGGAAGGGAGAGTTACTAGAATGTAGTATGGATAAAAACACTCAAATGTTTAAAGCTTTACAGCTATCATTGGGTGCTTTAGGGATTATTGTTAAACTTAAGTTGAAGGTTCTACCAGCATATAAATTACTGTTAGAGAGCAAACGAATGTACTTAGATGATTGCCTACAAAATCTAGACAAATATAAAACCGAAAATCGACATTTTGAATTTTTTTGGTTTCCATATAGCAAATATGTTCAAGCAAAATTTGTTAATAAAACAAACGATGATACAACGAAAAAAAATATTACAGATTCATTTAATAAAAAATTTATTGAAAATGGGTTGTACAGGGTGTTATCAGAAGGGTGTCGTTTAATACCTTCGTTAAGTAAATCAGTAAGCAGATTGTCGGGAAGAGTAGTTCCGAATGAGCGAGCCATCGACGATAGCTATAAAGTTTTTGCATCAATAAGAGATGTTAAATTCAATGAAATGGAATATAATATTCCAGCTAATCAGCTTGCCAATGTGCTTACAGAAATAAAGGATATGATTAATGAAAAAAAGTTCCCCGTGCATTTCCCAATAGAATGTCGCTATGTTAAACGAGACGATATATGGCTAAGCCCAGCATTTGAGAGAGACTCTGCATATATTGCTGTTCATATGTACAAAGGAATGGAATACAAAGATTATTTTCGTAGTGTTGAACAAATATGCAGAAAATATAACGGCAGACCTCATTGGGGGAAGATGCATACACTAACAGCACATACACTAAAAGAAGTATATCCATTTTGGAATGAGTTCTTGCAGTTAAGAAATGACTTAGATCCAAATAGTCTATTTTTAAACACATACTTACGTCAAATATTCGATATAGCTCCCACCTCTACGACGTCTACAAATTCACAATTAGCTGGTTTTTAATATTTTTTTAAGGCTCTTTTCGTAAACGTTGTCACTTTTTTTTACTTGCATTTGAGCAACTGATGTTTATTATATAATTTTTATAGTCTTTAGTAAGCAAAAAATGTTTATTTGAGTATAGCTCTCATAACGAAAACAGTCTTTTATAATCACCTCTATAGGAGCTTGCACCTGGTCAACTGATAATTACGATTAATTAAAACAACCCATTACATATAACCTAATTAAGCAATTCATTACTGTTTACTTAATAACTGAGAAAATAAACTCTAATATGTAGTGTCATATAAAAGAAAAGCAAGATGTTCGTACATTTTGGACGAAAATAATCACAGCCATACTCCTTCAAACATAAGATAACATGACTAAATATATACCCATCCGCTAGTTCAGCTCGTACCTTTAGCAAGGAGGGTTACAATATTTGAAGGAGAAGGAGTTTCAACCAAAGCCGTTACTCACTAAAAGAGAAAGAGAAGTATTTGAATTGTTAGTTCAAGATAAAACAACAAAAGAAATTGCTAGTGAATTATTTATTAGCGAGAAAACTGTTCGAAATCATATTTCAAATGCCATGCAAAAGCTAGGAGTTAAGGGGCGTTCGCAGGCAGTAGTCGAGCTATTGCGAATGGGTGAACTTAAGCTTTAATGTATACCGGCTTACCTTACATAGGGAGGCCGGTTATTTATATGCCTTTATTTTATAAGCAACTTCTGTCAGCAAACGAGATCGACATATAATATTTATGTGTAAAAATATAAGTAGTGGATTACACAATCTAAGATGTAACTTGATGATTTGATACTGGAGGTTATTAATTGAAGAAATTTAAGGTGTTGAATAACTTTAGCAGAGTATAATTTATACTATTGTACTCTGCAGTTATATCGATTCCATTCGTTGTTGATTATTATATAATCAAGTATTTTATTAACTCTTTTACTTTACAGATCGAGTTCACTGAATTGTTAATTGTTTGGGGTATTTGCTTCGTATTAAGTTTCTTTATGTCCATATACGTTTGGAGCTGGTTTAAGGAACATATATTGCAATATGTGCATATAACTAGTTTCATAGAACGCTTCTTTATATACACTGTGACTTATTCAGCTAGGAATGACTGCTTCGATTTTATCGGCAAACGATACTTAAGGCGATATGATTGTCTAAGGTTAAAAAGCTATTATACAATTTAGTAGTTATGCTTCACCTTGTGAAATACTTGCATTTCAATTCAAAAAGTTAGAAAATAAGGTGACACTTTAAATATACATCAAGAAACGAGATAAGAATGAGGCGATTTTTTGTTAAGACCGATTGGAGTTATCGATTCAGGAGTAGGGGGACTAACGGTTGCGAAAGAAATCAATCGTCAGTTACCTAAAGAAAGAATCATTTATTTAGGAGATACTGCTAGATGTCCTTATGGGCCGAGGCCTAGTGAAGAAGTCAGGAAATATACATGGGAAATGACAAATTACTTGCTAACATATGATATTAAAATGCTTGTCATTGCTTGTAATACTGCTACAGCTGCAGTATTAGAAGAAATAAAGCATGAGCTAAGTATACCTGTTGTTGGTGTAATTCATCCAGGAGCTAGGACTGCACTAAAAATAACAAGCAATAATCATATAGGTGTAATCGGTACTGTAGGTACAATCGCTAGTGGAGCTTATAAACAAGCATTAGAGTCTATTAACCACAAAGTTTATGTAGAATCACTTGCATGCCCTAGATTTGTACCACTCGTTGAGAGTGGTGACTACGAAGGGGAACGAGCGAAAAGAGTGGTTGCTGAAACTTTAGTAGAATTAAAAAATAAAAGTATTGATACACTTATTTTAGGTTGTACTCATTACCCACTTCTAAGTCATTTAATTAGTGAATTTATGGGAGAACGAGTGAATATTATTTGTTCGGGAGATGAGACTGCTCGGGAAGTCAGCACGATTCTATACCATAGCGGATTATTAAATGATGAAGATGGTATTAATAATCATCTATTCCTTACAACAGGTGCACAGGAGATTTTCCAACAAATTGCTTCAAATTTATTCGGGCACCCTATTGATAATATAGAAACTATTAGTTTATAAAACAATTAAATGAGATGCTTTATTTCACGTCCTCTAGCCAAGCTAGAGGGTTTTTTCTTTTTTATCGGTCTAAAAATAAAAACAGCTCGTATACATAGTAGTACAAACTGATGTAAGGGGGAAGATAAATGAAAACATGGAAAACACTCAAAATGACTACTGCTATATTAACATTATCAGTGTTATTAGCTGGATGTGGTCTTTTTGGTGGAGAAGATAAAGGCCTTGAGATTGATCCACCTCAAGAAACAACTTATTTGGAGGAAGGGGAATTTACTGACGGAGAAAGTGTAATGGATTCAGAACAAGAAGCAGGTGTAAGTGTTGATGTACAGGAAGATGGAGTGGCAGACACTGTTCAACGTGAATTATTTCTGCTAGATCAATATGGGATGGTCGTTCCACAAACAGTAGAGTTACCGATAGTAGAAGGTCCAGCAAAGCAAGCTTTAGAATACTTGGTACAAGATGGGCCAGTAGAGGATATGCTTCCTAATGGATTCAGAGCTGTATTACCTGCAGGTACATCAGTTGAGGTGAACATAGTAGAAGGTGGAACAGTAATTGCAGATTTTTCAAAGGAATTTCAAGAGTACAATAAAGAAGATGAACTAAAAATATTACAAGCAATCACATGGACATTAACTCAATTTGACACAATTGATAAAGTACAAATAAGGATAAATGGTTACGATCAATCTGTAATGCCTGTGAACGGAACACCGATTGGGGAAGGGGTTAGCAGAGAGCACGGTATTAATTTTGATGAAAATGAAGTTGCTGATATTACAAATTCATACCCTGTTACAGTCTATTTCTTAGCGGAAAATGCTGATTCAATCTACTATGTTCCTGTTACTAGAAGAGTAGAGAACACAGAAGAAAATAGCATCGTTGCTGTCATTAATGAATTAGTTGAAGGACCTAGTTACACATCAAAATTATTAGGGGCAATCAATAATGAAGTTGAATTATTGAGTGAACCGATCATCCAAGACGGGCAAGTTATTTTAAATTTTAATGAATATATTCTCGGAAGCTTTTCAGAAGAACCGATTATTAATACAAATGTATTAGATACATTAGTCCTAACACTAACAGAACAGGAAGGTATAGAACAGGTAGCTATTCAAGTAAATGGGAAAGCAGAGCTTGTGAATGAACAAGGTGAATTATTAGCCGAACCAGTGTCAAGGCCAAAAAATGTGAACATGGATAGTTTTTAAAAATCTTTTTTTGATATACTATATAAAGATGAGTACAAGAGGTAGGCGTATTTGAGCTACCTCTTCTTATTGTCTAGCTCCAGGCGCCACCGGCTCGAGGTCATAAGCTAATCTGTCAAGAAGGTTAAAAAGCAACCTTCCAGCCAGCTTAACTTATGCTTGTCGCCGATAAGCAGTCGCCTTGCGCATTTCGCAGTTGTCTAGCTCCAGGCGCCACCGGCTCGAGGTCATAAGCTAATCTGTAAAGAAGGTTAAAAAGCAACCTTCCAGCCAGCTTAACTTATGCTTGTCGCCGATAAGCAGTCGCCTTGCGCATTTCGCAGTTGTCTAGCTCCAGCACCCATTCCCTCGAAGTCGCTTCGTCATAGCATCTGAAGGCAAAGAGCGCCTTCGTTGTTATGACTCCAGCGCTTGTCGGGAATAACCAGGGTGCTTGCGCATTTCACACTTGAAAACACTTCGCCATTCCCCAAAGTGAGTGGGATTGTTATAGGTGGAATGGGGTGTTTATGTTTTTTTATGTTTGATGAGGAGGAATTATAAATGAGAGTAGATGGACGGAACGAAGATCAATTAAGACAAATACATATTGAGACAAATTATTTAAAGCATCCTGAAGGTTCAGTACTTATCTCTGTTGGTGATACGAAGGTCATTTGTACTGCGAGTATTGAAGATCGAGTTCCACCGTTTATGAGAGGTGAAGGTAAAGGTTGGATTACAGCAGAATACTCAATGTTACCTCGAGCGACTGATTCAAGAAACATACGCGAATCTAGTAAAGGTAAAGTATCGGGAAGAACGATGGAGATACAACGCTTGATTGGAAGAGCATTGCGCTCAGTTGTTGATTTAGAAAAAATTGGCGAAAGAACAATCTGGGTTGATTGTGATGTCATTCAAGCAGATGGTGGTACGAGAACTGCGTCCATTACAGGTGCTTTTGTTGCAGTTGTGTTAGCAGTTGGGAAACTAGTGTCTGAGAAAAAATTAACAAAATCACCGATACAAGACTTTTTAGCAGCTACCTCTGTTGGGATAGATGCGAAGCTAGGGCCTATTTTAGATTTGAATTATATCGAGGATTCATCAGCACAAGTAGATATGAATGTTGTTATGACAGGGGCTGGTCAATTTGTTGAGTTACAAGGAACTGGAGAAGAAGCAACTTTTTCAAGAGATGAGCTAAATAATTTATTATCTTTAGCTGAAGAGGGGATTCATGAAATCATTCAAAAACAGCGCGAAGCATTAGGAGAATTCGTCCAACATATTAAATCAGCTACTGATGAAAGTGGGAACTAGAGTGAAACAAGTATTAATTGCTACAAAAAATATGGGCAAAGTAAATGAATTTAAGTTCATGCTAGAACCTAAAGGAATTGAAGTAAAGTCTCTGTTCGATATTAACGAGCCGATAGATATTGAGGAAACAGGACAGACCTTTGCTGAAAATGCAATCATAAAAGCTGAGGCTGTAGCAAATCGGTTTCAAACTATAGTCATTGCAGATGATTCAGGATTAGCAGTAGATGCCCTTGATGGTCGCCCTGGAGTTTATTCTGCCCGCTATGCTGGAGAACATAAAGATGATCAAGCCAATTTGGAAAAAGTATTGCAGGAGCTGGATGGTGTACCAACTCATAATAGGACTGGACGTTTTCATTGTGCATTAGCTATTGCTTTTCCTCAAGGAGACACCCATGTTGTTGAAGGTATATGTGAAGGGAGAATTACGGACACCCCTGTTGGACAAAACGGCTTCGGATATGATCCTATTTTTTATGTAGAAGATAAAGAAAAGACAATGGCTCAATTATCGAAACAAGAAAAAAATAAAATGAGTCATCGAGCTATTGCATTAAAAAAGCTTTCACATTTATGGTCTGAGATATTTACTGAAGAGGACAAGCTAACATGAAAATTTTAGTCGTAAGTGATAGTCACGGCTTATCAGAAGAGCTTACACAAGTTGCTCGAAGACACGAAGATGATGTTCAAATGATGATTCATTGTGGAGATTCAGAGCTCCAAGCTCATGCTGAGGCAATGCAAAAATTTAACTCTGTTAAAGGAAATTGTGATATAGACTCTGCTTACCCAGATCATCTAGTTGAAAAATGTGGACAGCAACATATATTTGTTACACATGGTCATTTATACAATGTAAAAATGACTTTAATGAATCTTTTATATCGTGCTAAGGAAGTTGATGCGAAGATTGTTTGCTTTGGGCATTCACACATAGCAGGATCAGAGATGGCTGATGGAATTATATTTATTAACCCGGGAAGCCTCCGACTCCCGAGAATGCGCAAAGAAAAAACATATGTTATACTACATATACAAAATAGACATATCCATGTCCATTACTATAATATTGAAGGCAAGCTTATACCATCCTTATCAAGCGAATTTATACTTGAATAATAAAATACATGTTTTTATATCTGCTATAGTACTGAGTCACTTTACCATTAGACCAATGGTAAAGTGCTCTGTGAGCAGCATAATGATGAACATATAAATAATATAAAATATTTTTATATTTATTACAGAAAAATGATTGACAAACAATGCTAATATTTATATAATAAATTTTGTCGTTAACAATTAAACAAATTTTTTTGTCCCAGTAGCTCAGCTGGATAGAGCAACGGCCTTCTAAGCCGTCGGTCGGGAGTTCGAATCTCTCCTGGGACGCCATTACATAACATTGTAACCCTTAATTTGACGGGTTTGAACAGATAATGGATGATCAAACAGTATTGAAAACTGTTTGATCATCCATTTTTTATGCTACTAATGATATGTGAAAACAGACAATTTTTGAAGCAGTCATGTGGATATTTTGAAAAAGCTGATAGTTAATATAGCTAGTAAAGTATTGTTATATTTTTCTATATAAAAGTAAATATTAGTATATCAACTAAATTATGTTACTTCAGCAAATATGAAAAGCTCCTCTGCTCATTAATGAAAATCAACATTAATTTTCTTCTTGGTGCCTTGGCTTTTTTTTGGCATAGTTACCTCTAGGACACCATTTTTGTATGTTGCTTTCACTCCCTCAATACTTACAGGTGTTGGTAGTGCTACTGCTCTATGAAAACTACCTGTATGTCTTTCTCTTCTGTATAAATTCTCATCTTTTACATCGTTAGTCCTATTTATAGAGCCACTAATATTCAAAACATTGTTGTCAATTTCAATATTTACATCCTCTTTTTTTTCTAGTCCAGGAATGTCACACGTAGCCACAACCTCATTACTTGTCTCATAAACATCAACTCTAATCATTCCTAAGTAGTTTTGCTCATTGGTAAAGTCAAAAGGGAAGTTAGAGAAGTTAGAAAATAGTCTGTCCATGTCCCTTCTCATGTTTGATAAGTGTCTGAACGGATCGTGAGGTATTAAGGTCATTTGTTCTCCTCCAAATGCGCAAAATTTAAATTATATAGTAATATTCTCTACAGTAGTTATAGAAATATGTAATATGGATAAGAAATAATTAATACTTCTTAAAATGTATACTGATTTTAGGGAAGATCATGAATGAAAGTTATGTATTGGAAACTACTTCAATTGCATAAATTTATATCGAATTAATGAGGTTTGATTGAAAGCTTCACATTTCCAGCTTCTCATTCTAACTTTTTGAACCTATTTTTTAAAAAGTTTCACAAATTTAAAAACCTCATAATAACAGTGATGTAAGCGTATTCAAGTTGAGTGATAAATACAAATTTTCAAATAATTCTCCAAAAGACTATTGACTCTTTAAACAAATGAGCGTAAGATAGTCCTCAAATAAAAAATTGTCACAATATTTTTTAGTTTTTAAAATCTATATTTTTACTTGATTTTACGTTAAAATTCCTTAGTTTTTTGTCGGTATAAATACCTAGTGTTAGTCCATTCAAAAAGGTACATTTTAGGATACTTTTTTTATATCTATGTATTTATCGATTTAAAGCGTCTATATAATAAAGGGAAGGAGGATATAAGATGGGTGATCAGTGGATTTTTTTAGGTGATACTTTTGTAAAAAAAGAAGATGCAAAAATTTCAGTTTATGATCATGGCTTTTTATACGGAGATGGTGTATTCGAAGGTATTCGAGTGTACAGCGGAAACGTTTATCGGATGAAAGAACATTTGGATCGTTTATATCGCTCGGCTAAATCAATTATGCTAACTATTCCTTATACAGAAGAGGAATTAACAGATCTAGTTGTTCAAGCAATCCAAAAAAATAAGTTTGAAGATGCTTATATTCGTCTTGTAGTTTCTAGAGGTGCTGGTGATTTGGGTCTAGATCCCTTTAAATGCAGTAAACCTCAAGTTGTTATTATCGTGGAGCCTCTTGCACTTTTTCCGAAAAAGCTGTATGAAACTGGCATAGAGATTATTACTGTTGCAACTAGACGAAATAGACCTGATGTTTTAAGCCCAAAAGTTAAATCGTTAAATTATTTAAACAATATTCTAGTTAAAATTGAAGCGCATTTGGCAAATGTAAGTGAAGCTTTAATGTTAAACGATCAAGGATATGTTTCAGAAGGGTCAGCGGACAATATTTTTATTGTCAAAGATAGCACCCTCTATACTCCTCCAGGTTATGTTGGAGCCCTTGAAGGGATTACGAGAAATGCAATTTTAGAAATTGCTTCTGAATTAGATTACGAGGTCAAGGAAGAACCATTTACTCGTCATGATGTATACACATGTGATGAAGTGTTTCTAACAGGAACAGCAGCAGAGGTCATTGCTGTAGTCAAAGTAGATGGCAGGGAAATTGGCGATGGAAAGCCAGGAAAACATACTAAAAAGCTGCTTGAAGAGTTTAGAAAAAAAGTCGTTTCTGATGGAGTAAAGGTCTATCAATCAAACCAGGAAGTAACGGCGGGCTAGTATATACATTGACTTAGAATTGTAACATCTTTTGTATTTTGAAAATTTAGAAAAAACGAGAAAATGTTGAAGAGGATAAGTAATCTTCGAGTTAGGAAGCTACAGAGAGCCGGAGTTGGTGGAAACCGGTGCTACTATCGAAAGATGAACTCGCCTCCGAGTGTCAACTTGAACGTCATAGTAGGGTTGGCCGGGTGAAATTTTTAAAAATTTACCCGTTATCAAAAGGAATAGCATTAGACTATTCATGAGATGATCTTATGATCATGAAAAAGGGTGGTACCGTGGAAAGTAAAGTCTTTTCACCCCTTACACTTACTGTTATTGTGAGTGTTTGTTGGGGGTGAAGGGGCTTTTTTTATTACAAAGTTTCCGTATACATTGTTGCTATTGTCATTACTTAAAAAATCTAGAACAGTTACTATCCAATTTGTTATCACGAGAAGATGCCACAATACTTGTCTTATACATGTTTCTTTTTTAGTCCAAGAAACAACAAACAATGCGAAAACAGCAATTACAAATGAGTGTTCAAAAAGGAGGAAATTACGTGGGCGCAAAGGTAAAGGTAGGTGTAAGAAATAACGTTAAATCAAAGATGAGCGGATCTTATATGCTAATAGAAGCGTTAAAGAAGGAAAACGTTGAAGTCATTTTTGGTTATCCAGGTGGTGCTGTTCTCCCAATTTACGATTCACTTTATGATTCTGGTATAGACCATGTACTTACAAGACATGAACAAGGAGGCATACATGCAGCTGAAGGTTATGCAAGAATTTCTGGAAAGCCGGGAGTGGTTATTGCGACTTCTGGTCCAGGGGCAACGAATATTGTAACTGGCTTAACTGATGCAATGATAGATTCATTACCACTTGTTGTATTTACTGGTCAGGTAGCATCTTCAGTGATTGGAACAGATGCATTCCAAGAAGCAGATATTCTAGGAATTACTACACCAATTACGAAGCACAATTATCAAATTAGAGATGTTAAAGACGTACCAAAGGTGATAAAAGAGGCATTTCATATTGCAACGACAGGTCGTCCTGGACCGGTATTAATTGATATTCCGAAAGATATGGCAATACTTGAAGGTCATTTTGATTACGATCAAAAAATATCTCTTCCAGGGTATCAGCCTACTAGGGAGCCAAATCATCTTCAAATTCGTAAATTAGTTGAAGCAGTCAGTCAAGCGCAAAAACCGGTAATTCTTGCAGGAGCTGGAGTTCTTCATGCAAATGCTTCAAACGAATTGAAGGCATACGCTGAACAACAAAGCATTCCAGTTATTCACACGTTATTAGGTTTAGGTGGCTTTCCAGCAGAGCATGAGTTATCCCTTGGCATGGCGGGTATGCATGGCACATATACAGCCAATATGGCTCTATATGAATGTGATTTACTCATAAGTATAGGTGCTAGGTTCGATGATCGAGTAACTGGTAATTTGAAGCATTTCGCACCAGATGCAGTTGTAGCCCACATTGATATTGATCCTGCTGAAATCGGTAAAAACGTACCGACGCAAATTCCAGTAGTTGGAGATGCAAAAGAAGCAATAAAAGAACTCATTGCTCAAAATGGTAAATGTGGACCTTCAAGTGAATGGCACAAGAAGCTAGCGAACCGAAAACTAGAATATCCGTTAGTTTATCAAAAGAATACGAACGAACTTAAACCACAAAAAGTAATTGAATTAATCTATGAAAATACAAATGGTGAAGCAATTATTACGACTGACGTTGGGCAACACCAAATGTGGACTGCACAATACTACAAATTTAAATATCCAAATAGGTGGGTTACATCTGGAGGTCTAGGTACAATGGGTTTTGGGTTACCAGCAGCTATAGGTGCCCAGCTTGCTGATAGAGAAGCTACTGTCATTTCAATTGTCGGTGATGGAGGGTTTCAAATGACCTGTCAGGAACTATCAGTTATGCAGGAACTTAATTTACCTGTCAAAGCTGTAATTATTAACAATCAATCATTAGGAATGGTTAGACAATGGCAACAAATATTTTATGATGAACGGTATTCACATTCACTTATTCCAAATCAACCAGATTTTGCGAAGCTTGCGGAAGCATACGGAATTAAAGGGTTAAAAGCAACAACGGAAGCAGAAGCAAAAAAAGTGTTGCAAGAAGCTTTAGAAATTGATGGACCAGTTCTCATCGATTTCCATGTTACTTCTGACGAGAATGTTTATCCGATGGTAGCCCCAGGCAAAGGATTACATGAGATGGTGGGGGTGAAATTGTGAAACGTATTATCACATTAACTGTTAATAATCGTTCTGGTGTTTTAAATCGCATTACAGGTTTATTTACAAAACGTCATTATAACATCGAGAGTATAACAGTTGGAGCAACAGAAGTAGCTGGAGTTTCTCGGATAACATGTGTTGTTCACGTTGAGGATCAACGAGTCGCTGAGCAAATAACAAAGCAACTAAATAAGCAAATTGATGTCTTGAAGGTAATGGACATAACTGATCAAGCTATCGTTGCGAGAGAATTAGCGTTAATTAAAGTAGTTGCACCTCCAGCAACTAGGAATGAAATATATGGTTTAATCGAACCATTTCGAGCATCAATACTTGATGTTAGTAAGGATAGCCTAGTTATACAAGTAACTGGAGAATCATCAAAGATTGAAGCACTCATTGAGTTAATAAAACCTTATGGAATTAAAGAAATAGCTAGAACAGGAACAACAGCATTTGCACGTGGTATGCAAAAAGCTGTAACAAATATAAAATCACATTCAATCGTCTAAAAAGGGAGAGATTAAATCATGGTAAAAGTATATTATAACGGGGATGCAAACGATAGTTATTTAACAGGAAAAAAGGTAGCAATCATCGGGTATGGTTCTCAAGGTCATGCACATGCCCTAAATTTAAGTGAAAGTGGAGTAGATGTTGTAGTAGGTTTAAGAAAAGGTGGTTCATGGGACAAAGCAGTAGCAGATGGATTTACGGTACAATCGGTTAAAGAAGCAGCCGAGCAAGCTGATATTGTCATGGTTTTATTACCTGATGAACTTCAAACGAAAGTATATAAAGAAGAAATTGAACAAGGTCTTAAACCAGGGAATGCTTTAGTATTTGCACATGGATTTAACATTCATTTCAATCAAATTGTACCACCAAGCTTCGTTGATGTATTTTTAGTAGCACCAAAAGGTCCAGGACATCTTGTTAGAAGAACGTACAAAGAAGGTGCTGGAGTGCCAGCGTTATTCGCTCTATATCAGGATGTATCAGGTGAAGCAAAAGAGGTTGCTTTAGCATATGCCAAAGCAATTGGCTCAGCTCGAGCTGGGGTACTTGAAACAACGTTCCAAGAAGAAACAGAAACAGATCTATTTGGTGAACAAGCGGTTTTATGTGGAGGCTTAACATCACTTGTTAAGGCTGGATTTGAAACATTAGTAGAAGCGGGATATCAGCCAGAACTTGCGTATTTTGAATGTCTACATGAGCTCAAATTAATTATCGATTTAATGTATGAAGATGGTTTAGAAGGTATGCGTTACTCAATTTCTGATACAGCACAATGGGGAGATTTTGTATCAGGCCCTAGAGTAATCACTGATTCTGTTAAGCAAGAAATGAAAAAAGTATTAGAAGATATCCAAACAGGTAAATTTGCAAAAGGATGGATCTTAGAAAATCAAGCAAATCGTCCTGAATTTACAGCGATTAATAAACGGGAAAATGAGCATCAAATTGAAGTAGTGGGGCGTGAATTAAGAAAAATGATGCCATTTATTAAACAAAAGAAGGAGGCAGTTGGAACAAGTGCAGACAATTAAAATTTTTGATACAACGCTTCGAGATGGTGAACAATCTCCTGGAGTCAATTTGAACTTATCGGAAAAGATAGAAATTGCTAAACAGCTTGAACGTCTAGGTGTTGATATTATTGAAGCAGGTTTTCCGGCTGCTTCAAGCGGTGACTTACAATCAGTGAGAGAAGTTGCAGCTGTTATTAAAAACAGTTCAGTTACAGGACTTTCACGATCAGTTCAATCAGATATAGATGCAGCATGGGATGCGTTAAAAGGTGGAGCTCAACCTCGACTTCACCTTTTTATCGCAACATCCCCAATTCATATGAAATATAAGTTAAAGCAAAGCCCAGAGCAAGTACTTGAATCAGCAGTGGAGGCTGTTAAATACGCCAAACAGCGGTTTCCTATCATTCAATGGTCTGCTGAAGATGCTTGTCGTTCAGAGCTCCCATTTTTAGCAAAAATTATAACAGCAGTAATTGAAGCAGGCGCAAGTGTCATTAATATTCCAGATACTGTAGGATATATAACCCCGAAGGAATACGGTGAAATATTCAGCTATCTTAATAAAAATGTTCCGAATATTCAAAAAGTTTCTTTGTCCGCTCATTGTCACGATGATTTAGGGATGGCAGTTGTTAATTCCCTAAGTGCCATTGAACATGGTGCAACACAGGTAGAAGCAACATTAAACGGGATTGGCGAGCGTGCTGGAAATGCTTCTTTAGAAGAAATCGCTGTAGCTCTTCATATTCGAAAAGATTTCTATAATGCTAAAACAAATATCCAATTAAATGAAATAAAAAGAACAAGTGACTTAGTAAGCAAACTAACAGGTATGGTCATACCACCAAATAAAGCTGTAGTTGGTAAAAATGCTTTTGCACATGAAGCAGGAATTCATCAGGATGGTGTGTTAAAAGAAAAAACAACGTACGAAATTATTTCGCCTGAATTAGTCGGTGTAAATACAAATGCAATGGTGCTTGGTAAACATTCTGGACGACATGCATTCCGAACGCGTATTCAAGAGCTAGGGATCTCAGTGAAAGATGAAGAAATTAATTCATTGTTTAAGTTATTTAAAGATTTAGCGGATAAGAAGAAAGACATTACTGATGATGATTTAATTGCATTAGTGCTAGAGGAAAGATTCGGGAAGGGAGATACACAATATGAATTAATTTCTCTACAAGTACAATACGGTACTAACCAAGTGCCAACTGCCACTATTACCCTTAAAGGATTGGAAGGTGAAATCATTCAAGAGGCGGCAACTGGAGCAGGTAGCGTAGAGGCTGTTTACAATACATTAGAAAGAATGGTCCATGCTTCCGTAAAACTATTAGATTACAAAATACAATCAGTTAGTGGAGGTAGGGATGCGTTAGCACAAGTATATGTGAATGTTCGTGTAAATGGTGAAGAGACGAGTGGAAGAGGCTTGGATCAAGACGTGTTAGAAGCTTCTGCGAAAGCATATATTAATGCGATAAATAGAGTATTATACCTACAAAAATATAAGAATACTGTAGAAGAAGTGACGATGAAATAACAGCTTAACAAAAGAAAACTATCGTATGCCCTCTAAATAAACCAATAAGTTAACAATGATAAATTGAGATTGGAGGAATAAAAAGTGAAAAAGAAAATTACCGTGTTACCCGGAGATGGAATTGGTCCAGAAGTTACTAGAGGGGCAGTAGAAATATTAAAAGCTGTAGGAGAGCGATTTAATCATCAATTTGACTTTATATATAGCTTAATTGGTGGAGCAGCGATTGAGCAAACAGGCAGTCCGTTACCAGAAAAGACGTTAAATGATTGCAAACAAAGTGATGCTGTATTGTTAGGTGCTGTTGGAGGACCACAATGGGATCAAAACCCACCTGAGCTTCGTCCTGAAAAGGGCTTATTACAAATCCGTAAAGAATTGGAGTTATATGCAAATTTACGGCCTGTATCATTTAACCCTAGTTTAATTGAGTCGTCACCAATAAAAGAGAATATAATTACTGGTGTTGATTTACTCATCGTACGAGAGCTTACAGGGGGATTATATTTTGGAAAACCAAGTGCTCGAACGATAGATAGAGGAGAAGAATCTGTCGTAGATACACTTTTTTATAAACGAAAAGAAATGAAGAGAATATTAGTCACTGCATTTGAATTGGCTAAGAACCGTCGTAGCAAAGTTACTTCTGTTGATAAAGCAAATGTACTTGAGTCTAGTCGCATGTGGAGAGAAGTAGCTGAGGAGGTAGCGCAAGATTTTCCAAATGTTCAATTAGAGCATATGTTGGTCGATAACGCAGCGATGCAATTAATAAAAAATCCAACACAGTTTGATGTCATTGTAACTGAAAATATGTTTGGTGATATATTAAGTGATGAAGCATCAATGTTGACTGGATCTTTAGGAATGCTTCCATCGGCAAGTCTGTCAACTACTGGTCCGTGCTTGTATGAACCAATTCATGGGTCAGCACCAGATATAGCAGGTCAAAATAAAGCGAATCCGGTAGCAATGATATTGTCTGCTGCTATGATGCTAAGAAACTCCTTTCAAATGGATGAAGAAGCAAAAGCAATTGAAAATGCTGTAAATCAAGTGCTTGCTGCTGGACACCGTACTCCTGATGTTGTACAAAAAGGAAAAAGAGCGATTAATACGGAAGAAATGGTTGATCGGATTAAAGCAGCTGTACTAGACCATGCTGCAATATCAAACATTATGTCAATATACGCGTAAATTATAGGCAGGCTTAAGTAGGAAACCTTTGTACATCCACCGGATAGGTCTTTAGACCTATTCGGTGGAAACTTATATAGTGTATTTACACGAATGATGTTTGAATAAGGTTTGACATTATTGAGAGGTGAATTTATTCGTGGAACCAAAAAATATTATAGAAAAAATATGGGAAAAAAATATTGTATATCAAGAAGAAGGCAAGCCTGATTTATTGTATATAGACCTTCATCTCGTTCATGAAGTTACTTCCCCACAAGCATTTGAAGGGTTACGTTTAAATAATAGGAAAGTAAGACGCCCAGATTTAACATTTGCGACGATGGATCACAATGTACCTACTTTCAATCGCTACATCATCCAAGATGAAGTCGCACAAAATCAAATGACTGCTCTTGAAAAAAATTGTGAAGAATTTGGCATTCATTTGGCGGATTTAAACAGTCCTGATCAAGGTATTGTTCATGTTATAGGCCCTCAATTAGGTCTCACACAGCCTGGAAAAACAATCGTATGTGGTGATAGCCATACATCGACTCACGGAGCATTTGGAGCTTTAGCATTCGGTATTGGTACTAGTGAAGTTGAGCACGTATTGGCAACTCAAACGTTATGGCAACACCGACCTAAAACATTAAAAATCAATATAAATGGTAAGTTAGCTGCTGGTGTTTCAGCAAAAGATGTCATCTTATCTATTATTGGAGAATATGGTGTGAATGTCGGTACAGGTCATATTATTGAATTTACAGGTGATACAATCCGTAATATGTCGATGGAGGAACGGATGACCATATGTAATATGTCAATAGAAGCAGGTGCAAAAGCTGGCTTAATTAGTCCAGATAGAACAACATTTTCGTATTTAAAAGGAAAGAAGCATATTCCCGAGGGTGAAGAGTATAATAGACTTGTGAAAAAATGGGAGCATCTAGCAAGTGATTCAAATGCAACCTTTGATAGAGTCATTGAAATTGACGGAAGTGAAATAGCCCCAACTGTTACATGGGGAACAACACCGGGGATGAGTGTGACGATCGAGCAAGTAATACCTTCTCCTCTAGACTTTGATGATGAAGCAGATCAAAGGGCTGTAGTTAGCGCACTACAATATATGGGCTTACAAGCTGGTACGCAAATTTCTGATATAGAAATTCAACATGTATTTATAGGTTCATGTACAAATTCAAGGATAAGCGATCTTCGTGAAGCTGCTAAAATTGCGCAAGGGAACAAGGTATCAAGTCAGGTAAGAGCGCTAGTTGTACCAGGTTCACAAGAGGTGAAGCGTCAGGCGGAAGAGGAAGGCTTAGCAGATATTTTTATTGCAGCAGGTTTTGAGTGGCGTGAATCAGGGTGTAGCATGTGCTTAAGTATGAATCCAGATGTTGTACCAGAGGGAGAACGTTGTGCCTCAACATCAAACCGAAATTTTGAAGGAAGACAAGGGAAAGGTGCTAGAACACATTTAGTCAGTCCTGCAATGGCAGCAGCAGCTGCTATTTATGGTAGGTTTGTAGATATTAGAAAACTACAAAAAGCTACTGTGTAGTCTTGAAAGTGACATAGTAGGCAGTTGGAACTACTGGGGATTCCCCAAATAGCACTTATCTTAAAGTTAAAGGAGAGATAGGGGTATGGAACCATTTCATATTCACACTGGTAAGGTAGCAGGGTTAGATCGTGTAAATGTTGATACCGACCAAATCATACCTAAGCAATTTTTAAAAAGAATAGAGCGAACAGGGTTTGGTCAATATTTATTTTATGACTGGCGGTATCTTGATGATCATACATTAAATCCTGATTTTGAATTAAATAAACAGGAAAACGCTGGAGCAACAATACTTGTTGCAAATGAAAATTTTGGATGTGGCTCTTCTCGTGAACATGCCCCGTGGGCATTACAAGACTATGGATTTAAAGTAATTATCGCTCCATCATTTGCTGATATTTTTTATGGGAATTGCTTAAAAAATGGTTTGCTCCCAATTAAATTAGATAGAGAAGATGTAAAGTATATATTATATGAAGGAAATAGTTCTAACTATACTTTACAAATAGATTTAGAGAATCAAATTATATCGGATGAGAAAGGCTTTAGTAAAGGATTTCACATTGATCAATATAGAAAAGAGTTGTTAATTAAAGGCTGGGATGAAATAGACTTGACTTTTGTTTATGAAAAACACATATCACAATATGAGAAATTAAATAAGTAGTAGAGGCGCCTAGGTTCTTTCCGAGGCGCTTCTTGTTTTCTGTTCACTTACTTGATAAACTTAATAACACAAAAGTACGAAAATGGCTATAGGGCGGTAAAATTGATGGCAGATAACAGAAAACAAAGAGAAAATATCCTTCCCTTCCCTAATCTAAAAGAACGGCTTATAGAAAAGGGGTTTGATCAACTACAGCATAAGCAATTTCAAGAAGCACTTTTGTTGTTTGATCAAGCAGGTGAATTAGAAAGAGATCACCCTGAAATTGAATTAGGTACTGTTTTATGCCTGTTCGAATTAAATAGATTTGAGGAAGCTAAAGAAATATGTAATAGCATGCTGCAAAAAGGAATTGGCGACTATTATCAAGTTTTACAAATATATACGTCTATTCTGCTACAGCAAGGGCATTACAATGAAATCATTACTACGATAGAGGCTATACTTCAAGAGGGAAATATCCCTTCAGAATATGCTGAAAATCTATTTAAACTTCTAGACTTCAGTAGAAAAATGAATGTCAATAATGTGGAGAGTGGTAATAACGATAACATTGCCGAAGGTGACACTTTCGATCAAATGCTCAACCAAGGCGATGATATTGAAGAACACTGGAAAGCAATTCAACTTCTCCGTAATCAAAATGTTCGACGTGAGAGACAAACTATAGAGACATATTTAATTAACCCAAACAAATCACCACTTATTAAATCTGCTTTATTACAAGTTTTAATGGAGCAAGAAGTAGAGTTTGATATAAGTATCATTAAATTTAATCGAGATATAACAATAAAACCAACCGAGCTTTTAGATAGTAGAGAGGATCCTTTTACAAAAGAAGTTTTAACAATACTGGAAAAGAATGTTTTGAATGAAAATCCGACTTTATATGAAGTAATTCAAGAGATTTGGTTTAGACATTTGTTCATTTTATTTCCTTTATACCCTGAACCTAAGGAAGCAAATCTTTGGGCTGCAGCATTACATATAATAGCCTTGGAGATGCAGGGGTTTGATCATGACCGACATAGTATAGTATCCAAGTATGATGTAAATAATGAACAATTAATGCAAGCATGTGAAGCCATCTATAAGATTGAGGACCTTCCTTTATAATAAATGAGTTGAACATTAAATAGTCATACTAGCTACATAGCTGGGAATCTTTAACTGTTAATTAATTTATATAAAAAAATCAGTTTGTGTTGAAAGCAAATTATTCTGTGTTATAATGTAGTGGTTGTATTGTAGTAAATTTGAAGCTACATATAAGTGCGCAAAAAGATAATGATACAATCAATTCGTTATCTATCATATTTGACTAATGAAGCATATAAATAGATGTTGGAGGGAATTTTTATGTCTGCAAAATGGGAAAAATCGGAAGGGAACCAAGGTGTCCTAACTGTTGAAGTAGATGCGGAAAAAGTTAATGAAGGACTAGATGCTGCGTTTAACAAAGTTGTGAAACAGGTGAACGTTCCTGGTTTCCGTAAAGGTAAAATGCCAAGAAGCCTATTTGAAAAAAGGTTCGGCGTAGAGTCTTTATATCAAGATGCTTTAGATATTTTATTACCTGAGGCATACTCAGCAGCTGTAGAGGAAACTGGAATTGAACCAGTTGATCGCCCAGATGTTGATATTGAACAAATGGAAAAAGGTAAAACACTTATTTTCACAGCGAAGGTAACAGTGAAACCGGAAGTTAAATTAGGTGAATATAAAGGCTTAGAAGTTGAAGAACTTGATGCTACTGTAACTGATGAAGATGTCGATAATGAACTTAAGCAACTTCAAGAACGCCAAGCAGAATTAACTTTAAAAGAAGAAGGTTCTGTTGAAAACGGTGATACAGTAATCATGGATTTCGAAGGTTTTGTTAATGGTGAAGCATTTGAAGGTGGAACAGCTGAAAATTATTCATTAGAGATCGGATCAGGTACATTTATTCCTGGTTTTGAAGATCAGCTAGTTGGTTTAGAAGCAGGTGCTGAAAAAGAAGTTGAAGTAACTTTCCCTGAAGAATACCACTCTGAAGAATTAGCTGGCAAGCCAGCAACGTTTAAGGTGAAAGTTCATGAAATAAAAGCAAAAGAACTTCCAGTCTTAGATGATGAGTTTGCAAAAGATGTTGATGATGAAGTTGAATCTTTAGAAGAATTATCAACAAAAACGAAAGAAAAATTACAAGAAACTAAAAAGCGTGAAGCAGAGGATAACCTTAGAAATTCATTAATAGAAAAAGCTGCTGAAAATGCTGAAGTAGAAATTCCTGAAGCGATGTTTAAAACTGAGACAGATAGAATGGTTCAAGAGTTTGAACAGCGTCTACAAATGCAAGGTATGAACCTTGAGTTATACACACAATTCTCTGGTCAAGATGAAGCGGCACTCAGAGAGCAAATGAAGGAAGAGGCTGAAAAGCGCGTTAAAATTAACTTAACTTTAGAAGCAATTGCTGAAGCTGAGAATTTTGATGTTACAGACGAAGAAATTGAAAAAGAACTTGAAAATATGGCAGGTATGTACAACATGCCTATAGAAGAAATTAAGAAGATGTTAGGGAATTTAGATAGCATCAAAGGAGATTTAAAAATTCGTAAATCAATTGATTTTCTTGTAGAGAATCGTAAAGATGTTGCATAATAATAAGTAAGAAGTAAAACAAGGCACGAAGTACATCGTGCCTTGTTTTATCTAATCAGAGGAATATTGCAGGCGTCTTGTTTTTCCATGTATTGCTAACAATAATGTTATTTTTTTTAAATGAGTATGGGTAAAGTAATTATTAATGGCTCTTATCTAACCAAGTTGCTAATGATCAAAAGTTAGAAGAGCTCGTTTTAAAAAAAGGCTCTTTTTGTAAAATTTGGTGCTATTCTCACCAATTTAGCCCCATAAAAAATGGCTCTAGATGTTATGTTAGTCATCATGTTTCAGAAGAAAAGAAGCTACGAACACTAGTTGTGTGCGTATTTATTTCTCAGTAGGAAAAAAACAACTAATGAGAAAATTGCTTAATTCATAAACGATAAATAGGTCAGTGCATTCTACTGTTATTATTTATCCTTATGAGTTATAATGTTGTATTAATAAAGATGATCAGCTGTTATACATAGTGTTGAGCGCATTATTTTTGTTAGCAAGTACATTTGTGATAAAATGCAATACATAACTTTTTTAAATCGGTAATTTTGATTGTAATATGAGGATAACAAGAACATAGAAGGATAAGGCGCTGTTGCTTTGAACATCCTCCATAAGAAAAAATGAAATAAGGGGTGAAAATATGGGATTTAAATTTAACGAAGAAAAAGGACAATTAAAATGTTCGTTTTGCGGAAAAACACAAGATCAGGTTCGTAAATTAGTTGCCGGTCCAGGTGTATATATATGTGATGAATGTATAGAATTATGCACTGAAATAGTGGAGGAGGAATTAGGGACTGAAGAAGAAGTAGAATTCAAAGAAGTTCCGAAACCAATTGCAATTCGCGAAATCCTTGACGAGTATGTTATTGGTCAAGATGCTGCAAAGAAATCCCTTGCAGTAGCAGTATACAATCATTACAAGCGAATTAACTCAAATAGTAAAATTGATGATGTTGAACTTTCAAAAAGTAACATCGCAATGATTGGTCCAACTGGATCTGGTAAAACCTTGCTAGCTGAAACATTAGCAAGAATTTTAAATGTACCATTTGCTATTGCTGATGCTACATCACTTACTGAGGCTGGATATGTAGGTGAAGACGTTGAAAATATTTTGTTAAAGTTAATACAAGCAGCTGATTATGATGTTGAAAAGGCTGAAAAGGGTATCATTTATATTGACGAGATAGATAAAGTTGCTCGTAAATCAGAAAACCCTTCCATTACTCGTGATGTTTCTGGAGAAGGCGTGCAACAGGCATTGTTAAAAATTTTAGAAGGCACTGTTGCTAGCGTTCCTCCTCAAGGTGGAAGGAAGCATCCACATCAAGAGTTTATCCAAATTGATACAACAAATATTTTATTTATATGTGGTGGTGCCTTTGACGGCATTGAGCCAATTATAAAACGCCGTTTAGGTAAAAAGGTGATCGGTTTTGGGTCAGACATGAAACAAAAAGAGCATGATCAGAAGGAGCTGTTATCAAAAGTTCTACCTGAAGATTTGCTGAAGTTTGGACTAATTCCAGAATTTATAGGTCGATTACCTGTAATCGCAAGCTTAGAACCACTTGATGAAGATGCATTAGTGAAAATCCTTACATTACCTAAAAATGCACTCGTGAAACAGTATCAGAAAATGCTTGAGTTAGATAATGTAGAGTTAGATTTTGAAGAAGATGCTCTGATTGAAATCGCCAAAAAAGCAATTGAACGTAAAACAGGAGCTCGTGGTCTACGTTCAATTATTGAAGGTATTATGCTGGATGTTATGTTTGAGCTTCCTTCTAGAGAGGACATATCAAAGTGTATTATAACGGCAGATACTGTTATGCATAATACTCCACCAAAATTAATACTTGATGATGGTTCAGAGTTAAAAGATCGAAAAACATCAGCTTAAAAGTTGTTTGGAAACATAACCTCTAAAGGATATTACTTACCTTTAGAGGTTTTTAGGGTTTATTCCAATAATAATTTTAGGAAAGTGGGAAGCTAATTTACCGGTGTTAAGTAGTCAGTGACTTATTTCCACTAATTTTAATGTATGAAAAAAATGTGTTTATACAAACTTCTGCACGGAGATACTATCAATTAATGATGGATTCATACGTTCAGGAGGGAATTGATATGAGTTGGACTAGCATCGCCTTACTCGTCCAGTTATTTTTTGGTGTAATTATTGGGCTATATTTTTGGAATTTATTAAGGAATCAACGCACTCAAAAAATATCAATTGATAAAGAATCACGTAAAGAAATGGAACATTTGAGAAAACTTCGTTCTATTTCATTAACTGAGCCATTAGCCGAGAAAGTTCGGCCGTCAAGTTTTCAAGAAATTGTCGGACAAGTAGATGGAATTCGTTCTTTAAAGGCTGCTTTATGTGGGCCAAACCCTCAACATGTCCTTATATATGGCCCACCTGGTGTAGGAAAGACGGCTGCGGCTAGATTAGTATTAGAAGAAGCAAAGAAAAGCTCTAAATCACCATTTCACCAATCTTCGGTTTTTGTTGAACTTGACGCTACTACTGCTCGTTTTGATGAAAGGGGAATTGCTGACCCACTAATTGGCTCAGTACATGATCCAATTTATCAAGGTGCGGGGGCCATGGGGCAAGCAGGTATACCGCAGCCAAAGCAAGGTGCTGTGACGAACGCCCATGGTGGTGTGCTTTTTATTGATGAGATTGGAGAGCTTCACCCTATTCAAATGAATAAGCTACTAAAGGTTCTTGAAGATCGAAAAGTATTTTTGGAAAGTGCTTATTATAGTGAAGAAAATTCACAAATTCCTAATCATATTCATGATATTTTTCAAAATGGTTTACCAGCAGATTTTCGGTTAATTGGAGCGACTACTAGAACACCGAGTGAAATACCTCCTGCGATTCGTTCTCGATGTTTAGAGGTGTTTTTCCGTGAGTTAGATAAAGATGAAATTAAGGTTGTAGCTAGCAATGCCGCTCAGAAAGTACAAATGGAGATAGATGATAAAGGTTTAGATATTTTATCAAATTATGCTAGGAATGGTCGTGAAGCAGTCAATATGGTTCAAGTTGCTGCAGGGATTGCAATTTCTGAGGAAAGAGAGAGCATATACGATGAGGATATAGAGTGGGTGATTGAGTCCTCTCAGCTTGTACCACGTTATGAAAAGAAAATTTGTGCTAATTCAAAGATAGGTCTAGTTAATGGCTTAGCTGTATATGGGCCAAATACTGGAGCGTTACTAGAAATTGAAGTAACGATTATTCCTGCAGAAGATCAAGGTACAATTAATATCACAGGTATTGCAGAAGAGGAAAGTATTGGAGATAGGGCTAAATCAATTAGACGAAAAAGTATGGCTAAAGGGTCTATTGAAAATGTAATTACTGTTCTTCGTTCTATGGGCGTCCCTGCATCAGATTTTGATATACACGTCAATTTTCCTGGCGGATTTCCAGTTGATGGTCCTTCTGCGGGGATTGCAATGGCGACTGGTATTTATTCTGCAATTAATAAAGTGAAAGTTGATAGAACTGTAGCGATGACTGGGGAGATTAGTATTCACGGTAATGTTAAACCAATTGGTGGTGTTGTTGCGAAGGTGAAAGCTGCAAGACAAGCAGGAGCAAAAAAGGTGATCATACCATCGGAAAATATGCAAAAGCTTTTAAAAGGCATAGAAGGAATTGAGATTATTCCTGTCAATCACCTAAATGAAGTATTCGATATTGCTTTAATAAAGCCAAAGATTCATCATACTGAATCAATCATATCATCTCCAGCAAAACTACAGGAAAAAGAATCAGTTTAATGATCGTTATTTGAAAAGGTTTTATTAATGGTTGGTTTCAGTATTTAGTAAATAAGTAACTTTTCTTCTCTAACAAACCTTATCGTATTTTTTATATGGCTGTTTTCGCATTGATTGTTGCTTTTAAGAAATAAAAACGTATAAATAAAATCTTTTCTCATTTTAAATAAAGTCACTTACATTAATTTGTTTGTTGCTGTCCAGCAACAAATTTTAAGAAAAGAGAGCCTTTCAAATTTAGTAACAATAACAGTAGAATTTTGAAATGAGCCATAGGGTAAAGTGCCTTGTAAGTTACACTCTTTGAACTGTGGCGCTTTTCAAATAGTAAAAAACTCTCCTTCAATAAATGTAGTGATAGTTGTTTCTATTTTACAAAGGAAAAAATGTACTATACAATAGTTCAATACAAGTATTTAGTGTTTTATATAATTGGAGGTATTTTTCCGATGGGTAAGAATAAACAAATGATCGTTCCCCTCCTGCCTCTCCGAGGAGTATTAATCTATCCAACAATGGTATTGCATCTAGATGTCGGTCGTGATAAATCTGTGAAAGCGCTCGAAAAAGCAATGATGGAAGACCGACATATTTTCTTATCATCGCAAGTAGATGTTTCGATAGAAGAACCAACGATCGATGATCTGTACGAAATGGGGACATTAACCCATGTTAAGCAAATGCTTAAGTTGCCAAATGGTACAATTCGGGTTTTAGTAGAAGGGATTAGTAGAGCTGAAATCGAGACATATTATGATGAAGGTACTTATCACTCTGCAAAAATTAATACATATGAAGATCCGCAGGTGAAAGGCAATGAAGAAGAAGCGTTGATGAGGACAATGCTACAATTATTTGAGCAATACATAAAACTATCAAAAAAAATATCGGCAGAAACGTTTATGACAGTGTCAGATATTGAAGAGCCAGGGAGAATGGCAGATATCATTGCTTCCCATTTACCGTTAAAGATTAAAGAGAAGCAAGAGATATTGGAAACAACAGATCTTAAAGAACGTCTTCATCAAGTTATTACTATCATTAATAATGAACGTGAAGTTTTAAACTTAGAGAAAAAAATAGGACAAACTGTAAAACGGTCAATGGAACGAACGCAAAAAGAGTACTATCTCCGTGAGCAAATGAAAGCAATACAAAAAGAGTTAGGAGATAAAGAAGGAAAAACTGGTGAAATTGAAAAACTAAAAAGTAAAATACATGAAGTTGGGATGCCTGACCAAGTAAAAGAAACTGCTTTAAAAGAGCTAGATCGATATGAGAAAATACCTGTTAGCTCTGCTGAGAGTGGTGTAATTAGAAATTATATTGATTGGTTAATTATGTTACCTTGGTCTGTTTCTACAGAGGATAGTTTAAATGTCAAAAAAGCTGAAAAGATCCTAAACGATGAGCATTTCGGTCTAGAAAAAGTGAAAGAACGTGTTCTTGAATACTTAGCAGTGCAACAGTTAACCGAATCGTTAAAAGGTCCAATTTTATGCCTGTCCGGCCCTCCAGGGGTAGGTAAGACATCACTGGCTAAGTCTATAGCTAAATCGTTAAATAGAAATTTTGTCCGTATTTCCCTTGGTGGTGTCCGTGATGAATCAGAGATTAGGGGTCACCGGAGAACATATGTAGGGGCGATGCCAGGTAGAATTATTCAAGGTATGAAAAAAGCATCAACTATCAATCCGGTATTTCTGTTGGATGAAATTGATAAAATGTCAAGTGATTTTCGTGGAGATCCATCTTCTGCAATGCTAGAAGTACTTGATCCAGAACAAAATCATTCATTTAGTGACCACTATATTGAAGAACCATATGATCTATCTAATGTAGTATTTATTGCTACTGCTAATGATTTATCTACAATTCCAGGACCGCTCCGAGATCGAATGGAAATAATAACGATTGCTGGTTATACTGAAATTGAAAAACTGCATATTGCAAAGGACCATTTATTTCCTAAGCAGTTGAAAGAACATGGTATGAAAAAAGCAGTATTACAAATTAGAGATGATGGATTACAGAGTGTTATTAGGTATTACACACGTGAAGCAGGCGTCCGTGGATTAGAACGTCAGCTAGCAACAATATGTAGAAAAGCAGCTAAGTTAATTGTTGCAGAAGAACGCAAAAGAGTAATTATTACTGATAAAAATATTGAAGAATTTTTAGGAAAAAAAATATTCCGATACGGCCAAGCTGAAATAGATGACCAAGTTGGTGTGGCAACTGGGCTTGCATATACTCCTGTTGGAGGAGATACGTTATCAATAGAAGTTTCACTTTCTCCAGGTAAGGGGAAGCTTGTTTTAACTGGGAAACTTGGTGATGTAATGAAAGAATCAGCACAAGCTGCATTCAGTTACATACGATCTAGAGCAGAAGAGCTTCATATTGATCCTAATTTCCATGAAGAGAATGATATCCACATCCATGTCCCTGAAGGTGCAGTGCCTAAAGATGGTCCATCAGCTGGAATTACTATGGCAACAGCACTTATTTCTGCATTAACGGATTATCCTGTTAGTAAAGAAGTTGGTATGACTGGAGAAATTACCCTTCGTGGAAGAGTGCTTCCTATAGGAGGCCTGAAAGAAAAAACGTTAAGTGCTCATCGAGCTGGCTTAAGGAAAATTATTGTTCCTAAAGATAATGAAAAAGATATTGAGGATATTCCAGAAAGTGTGAGGAATGATTTGACCTTCATACTCGTTTCTCATTTAGATGAAGTCTTGGAACATGCGATTTTAGGAGATACTATATGAAAGTTACAGATGCAGAAATAGTTATTAGTGCGGTGAAGCCAGAGCAGTATCCAAATGCGGAGAGGTTTCCAGAATTTGCATTAGCAGGAAGATCAAATGTTGGTAAATCTTCCTTTATAAATAAAATGATCCATCGCAAAAATTTAGCTAGAACATCATCAAAACCAGGTAAGACACAAACTTTAAACTTTTATTTGCTTAATGAATCAGTATATTTTGTTGATGTACCCGGATATGGCTATGCAAAAGTGTCTAAGAAGGAACGGGAAGCATGGGGGAAAATGATCGAGAAGTATCTTACTACACGTGAGCCATTACGTGCGGTAATTTTATTGATAGATCTTCGTCATCCACCTTCCAACGATGATGTGATTATGTATGACTTTTTAAAGCATTATGAAATTCCTACTATTGTAATTGCAACAAAGGCAGATAAGATACCAAAGGGCAAATGGGAAAAACATGCTAAAGTTATTCGTCAGGACCTACAACTCGATCCTAACGATCAGTTAATACTATTTTCATCTGAAACAGGCAAAGGAAAAGTAGAGGCCTGGTCAGCTTTAAATAAGTTTATGTAATTAAGTTTGTGTAATGATAGTCACGGTAAGCAGGGTAATTTTATACTCTGCTTACTTTTTTGTGTTTAATAATAGTGTGTTTTAGTATGCAATATTTGTAGTATTGAGAAATAAGCACGATACAACTAGAATTTCATGTCGTCTTTGCTAGTAGAAAGTTTTAACATTCGAATAATACCTTTGCTAGCACAACAGAAGAGAGTCTGATTATTAGCTTGTTAAATCGGAATTGCATATGTTTGAGGGAAAAAAGAGGCTCCTGTGCTTTTCTAGTGTCAGCTTCATGCCTCAAGGTCGCTTCGCCCTTTCACCCATAAGCAACAAGTGCCATCAAGCGAAAGAACTTTAGCGATTGTCTGAAGAGTCAGTATGAAGACATACATTTAGAATTTGTGTTGTATGATTGGACATGCACCTACACTTTTCTAATTGTCTAGCCTTAGCCCTTTCTGAAAAATAGAATATATAAACCGATAGCAATAAGAATGAATGGCCAGAAACTTGATATGCTTGATGTAGTATTTTCGAGATTGCCAATCCAATTCATAATTTCGTTATTAAATAGAAACAATAGAGCTATAAACAATAATAGTAACCCTTGAATCAATCCGGTTTTTAATTTTGTATACTGTAATAATAATCCTATGGATATAATAAATAATAGCATGACATGATTATCTGGCCAAAAGGGTAAATTAAAGAAATTTTGAAAGTGTATGCCAAAGCCAAATAAAATGAATCCAGGTAAAATATTGTTATATTGCTTAGTTATGTATGCGTGAGCTAGCAAAGCTGTTCCGATGATTAACAGCCAAGTAGGCCATGTGTAGAAACCTGGAGTTATTTTGATGTTTAGTTGTTGAATGAGCAAATAAATCCCAAACCCTATAAGGATTATACTTGAAAAAATGCTCTGTTTCTTCATGAAAACCTCCTTGAATTTAATAGAGCTTACTTGATAAACAAAGCTGTTTTTGATATTCTACACAATGTAGTACGTATTTAATTAATCTTAACATATGTTCATATTGTGTTCACATTTAAAAAAATGACAATATTTCATACATGTTATAATAGATATAGTTTTATGTATATGGGAGAATAGGTATATTAGGGGGTGCAAAGTTACAGTGCATATCATCGTTGTTGGGGTAAATTATAAAACAGCACCTGTCGAAATTCGCGAAAAATTGACTTTTGATGCAAATAGATTACATGAGGCAATGAAAGCTTTGCAAAAGCAAAAGAGTATATTAGAAAATGTTATTATTTCAACATGTAATCGAACTGAAGTCTATGCTGTTGTTGATCAATTGCATACAGGTCGATACTATATAAAAGCTTTTTTAGCAGACTGGTTTAATTTAGATAAAGATGAGGTATCGCCGTATTTAACGATATTTGAAAGTGATGGTGCGATTGAGCACCTATTTAATGTCACATGTGGCTTAAAGTCAATGGTTTTAGGTGAGACACAAATATTAGGTCAGGTTCGATCAAGCTTCTTATTAGCTCAGGAAGCGCAAACGACTGGCACAATTTTCAACCAGTTATTTAAACAAGTTATCACATTAGCAAAACGTGCCCATTCGGAAACAGAAATTTCTTCAAATGCAATGTCTATCAGCTATGCTGCAGTTGAGCTTGCTAAGAAAATTTTTGGTCAGTTAACAAATAAACATGTGTTAATTTTAGGTGCAGGTAAGATGGGAGAACTAGCAGTCGAAAATCTTCATGGCAATGGTGTAAAACAAGTTACGGTAGTTAATAGAACGATGGAAAAAGCTGAATCCCTAGCCGAGCGCTTTTCTGGACAAGCTAAGTCAATAGAAGATATACAGCAGGCTTTAGTAGAAGCTGATATAATGATAAGTTCGACTGGAGCTAAGGGTTATGTTATAAACAAAACTATGATGGAACAAGTAAAAAAAATGAGAAAAGGTAGACCTATATTTATGGTCGATATTGCTGTTCCTCGCGATTTAGATCCAAAGCTTGCAGAGCTTGATAATGTATTTCTATATGATATTGATGATTTAGAGGATATAGTACAAGCTAATTTAGCGGAGCGAGAAAAGGCTTCAATACAAATTGAGTTAATGATTGAGTCAGAAATAGTGATGTTTAAACAATGGCTTAATACATTAGGGGTTGTACCTGTTATCTCTGCACTTAGACAACGTGCTCTTGAAGTTCAAGCTGAAACGATGAGAAGCATCGATCGTAAACTACCGAACCTTTCAGAACGAGAAAGAAAAGTAATTAATAAACATACAAAGAGCATTGTTAATCAATTTCTAAAAGATCCAATCTTGGGAGCAAAAGAAATAGCAGCGGAAGATAATGCTGAAGAGTCATTACAGCTCTTTATGAAAATATTTAATATTGAAGAAGCGGTAAAGGTTGAGCTAGACAAGCAGCAAGTTCAACAGCTTGCGACTGCAAAACAGCTATCTCTTCATAGTTCATAAGTGAGGAGACGAAAATGATAGATATATATTTGACAAGGCTATATGAGTTTACCGTATGTATATATGCAGTAAGTGTACTGCTATATTTTGTTGACTTTCTTCATAATAACCGGAAGGCTAATAAAGTTGCCTTCTGGTTACTTTCTATTGTTTGGTGTTTACAAACAATTTTTTTGTTTCTGAGAATGATCGAAACAGGGCGCTTTCCCATTTTGACGCTTTTTGAAGGACTCTATTTTTATGCATGGGTATTGATTACGTTATCACTTGTAATTAATCGTCTGTTACGAGTGGACTTTATTGTTTTTTTTACGAACGTTCTAGGCTTTTTTGTAATGGCCTTACATACATTCGCGCCTAATCATGAACAATCTGTCGCTGGCGCCGAGCAACTCATGTCAGAATTATTAGTGATTCATATTACAATGACTATATTGTCATATGGAGCATTTACATTATCTTTTATATTTACAACACTATATTTGATTCAATATAATTTGCTAAAACAAAAGAGATGGGGAAAACGATTGCTGCGTATAGAAGACCTCACTAAATTGGATCATATGTCTTATGTGTTAAATGTAATTGGGGTACCAATGCTACTACTAGGGTTAATTTTAGGCTTGATATGGGCTTATATCCAAATTCCTAATTTTCATTGGTATGATGTGAAAGTCCTTGGCTCGTTTACGGTTTTAATTGTATACGGGGTTTATCTATATATGCGTGTGGGTAGGAATTTACAAGGGAAAACGCTTGCGACATGGAATGTGGCTTCATTTTTAGTACTTCTTATTAATTTTTTTCTATTCGGAAGTCTATCTAGATTTCATTAATAGTACTGCATTTTAAATAAAACGATAGTGGTTGCTGGAATTAGATATAACCGCTTCCACTTTGCTAATGATTTAGGAGGAAATCATGCGAAAAATAATTGTAGGTTCTCGTAAAAGTAAATTAGCGTTAACTCAAACTAATTGGGTAATAGATACTTTAAAGAAATTAGGCGTTCCATTTGAGTTTGAAGTGAAAGAAATTGTTACAAAAGGTGATAAAATTCTTGATGTAACCTTATCAAAGGTTGGCGGAAAAGGGTTGTTTGTTAAAGAAATCGAACAAGCTATGCTAGATAAAGAAATTGATATGGCCGTTCATAGTATGAAGGATATGCCAGCTGTTTTACCAGAACATTTAACGATTGGCTGTATTCCAAAACGTGAGGACCCAAGAGATGTCATAATTTCAAAAGATGACATTCCTTTTGAACAGCTTCCAAGTGGAGCAATAATTGGAACAAGTAGTTTACGAAGAGCAGCACAGCTGCTAGCACTTCGCTCCGATATAGAGATTAAATGGATTCGAGGTAATATTGATACTCGCTTAAGGAAATTAGAAAATAACGAATATGACGCGATTGTCTTAGCAGCAGCAGGATTAGCACGTATGGGGTGGAAAGATGATGTAGTAACTGAATATCTTGAGCCGATAAGTTGTTTACCTGCTGTCGGTCAGGGCGCACTTGGAATTGAGTGTCGCAGTGATGATACGGACCTTTTGACTGAACTGGCAAAATTAAATGATAAAGAAACTTCCCGAACTACTGAAGCAGAGCGTACATTTCTTGATAAGATGGAAGGTGGCTGTCAAGTTCCAATTGCGGGGTATGCTCAAATTAACCAACATGATGAAATTGTATTACATGCACTCGTAGCAGCACCTGATGGCGAAACAATCTTTAAAGAAACGATCACCGGAACAAACCCAGTAGAAGTAGGTATATTAGCTGCTATGAAGCTTACGAAAATGGGTGCCAAAAACCTCATAGATCAAGTGAAAGAGGAGCTTAATCAATAATGGATAATATGTTACCTCTTCATAACAAAAAAATACTTGTGACAAGAGGTAAACTGCAAGCAAAAGGCTTTGCTGAGAAAATTGTAGAACTTGGAGGTATCGCTGTAGAAATTCCATTAATTTCTATCATCCCTGCAAATTATACACATGAAAACAAAATGATTGTGAATGAGCTACATGAATATCAATGGCTTATTTTCTCAAGTGTAAATGGCGTACATTTCTTTTTTCAACAATTTAAGGAGCAGCTAGAATGTAACGTATTATTTCCGCAGATTGCTGTAGTAGGAAAAAGAACTTTAGAAGCATTACAACAGTATGGACACGAAGCGTCAGTTGTACCAAAACAGTTTGTACAAGAAAGTTTATTAGAGGCATTATATCCATATTTGAATTCGGGAGATCGAATTTTAAATGTTCGAGGGAATCTTTCACGTGATAGGTTTAAGTCTCGGTTAATTAGCAACGGATATGATGTAACAGATTTGGTCGTTTATCTAACAATTGAGAACAGCCAGAGTAAACATAATTTATTTAAATTACTCTCAAATGATGACATAGATGTCATAACATTTGCGAGTTCCTCAGCTGTCAAAAACTTTGTATCATTATTAAATGGGCATTCAATAGACCATTACATCGGGGGCTGTATAGTCGCTTGTATCGGTCCAATTACGAAAGAAGCAGCAACTAAACTTGGTATAACCGTGCATATATGTCCAAAAGAGTATACGCTTGATAGTATGCTGCAAGAGCTTGTTCTGTATTATAACCGAGTGTCAAATTAATTAGAATAGGCTGTTTTCGCATTAATTGTTGCTTTTCGTACTAAGAGCCAAACACGTACACAACTAGAGTTCGTGGTATCTATTCTTCTGTACAACAATGACTAACCATGTTAAAGCATTTTTTTTGGTACTAATTGGATAACAATAGCAACAAAGTTTACGAAAAGAGCCATAGAATAACATTTTTAAGTGATAAGCAAATTTATTTAACTCGGACTTTTGTGAAAATCATGTGAGTATATGAAAGGAAGGATTTGTTACATGAAAGATATTAATTTTTCCCGTTATCGTAGGCTACGTCAAACAGCTAATGTCCGAAGAATGGTACGAGAGACACATTTACACGTTGAAGATTTCATTTATCCTCTATTTGTGGTAGAAGGGGAGAACCAGAAAAACCCTGTTTCATCCATGCCTGGCGTTTATCAATATTCACTTGATCGTCTTAATGAAGAAGTAGCCGAAATTGTTGAACTTGGGGTACCATCTGTCATTGTCTTCGGGGTACCTAATGAGAAAGATGATGTTGGCTCTCAAGCATATCATGACCACGGAATTGTTCAAGATGCTATACGACAACTTAAAGCATCTTTTCCTGAACTTGTCGTTATAGCTGATACATGCCTCTGTCAATATACAGATCATGGGCATTGCGGAATTATCCAAGATGGACAAGTTTTGAATGACCCGTCATTAAATTTACTCGTGAAAACAGCGATAAGCCAGGCAAAAGCCGGGGCTGATATTATTGCTCCTTCTAATATGATGGATGGTTTTGTAGCAGCAATTCGTCAAGGCTTAGATGAAGCGGGCTTTGAGTATATTCCAATTATGTCTTATGGTGTAAAGTATGCATCTGCTTTTTATGGCCCTTTTAGAGATGCAGCTCATGGTGCTCCACAGTTTGGGGATCGTAAAACATATCAAATGGACCCAGCAAACCGTTTGGAAGCACTTCGTGAAGCTCAATCTGACGTAGAAGAAGGAGCTGACTTTCTCATTGTCAAACCAGCTCTTTCATATTTAGACATCATTAGAGATATGCAAAACAATATTAACATCCCAATTGTAGCTTATAACGTAAGCGGTGAATATTCGATGATTAAAGCAGCAGCACAAAATGGTTGGTTGAATGAACAAGAGGTCGTTTTAGAAAAATTGACTAGTATGAAGCGAGCTGGAGTTGATCTAATCATAACCTACTTTGCTAAAGATGCAGCCCGTTGGTTAACTGAGAAGTAAACATGTTAAGAAACTTAAAAGTCAGGGAATGTAGATACTCTACAACCTCTGAGTAACTCCATTGATAATTTATAGGAAGGTGGCTAATTATGCGAAGCTATCAAAAGTCAATTGAAGCATTTGAAAAAGCACAACAACTTATGCCAGGTGGAGTGAATAGTCCTGTTCGTGCATTTAAATCTGTTGATATGAATCCGATCTTTATGAAAAAAGGTAAAGGATCAAAAATATACGATATTGATGGAAATGAATATATAGATTATGTTTTGTCGTGGGGACCACTTATTCATGGACATGCAAATGAAAGAGTGGTAGAAGCAATTAAAAAAGTAACTGAAGATGGCACAAGCTTTGGAGCACCATCATTAATCGAAAATGATCTTGCCCAGCTTGTTATTGAGCGCGTACCATCCATTGAAGTAATTAGAATGGTTAGCTCAGGTACAGAGGCAACAATGAGTGCTCTTCGTTTAGCCCGAGGTTATACTTCTCGCAATAAAATAATGAAATTTGAAGGTTGTTATCATGGACACGGAGATTCATTATTAATTAAGGCTGGATCAGGAGTTGCGACACTCGGCTTACCTGACAGTCCTGGTGTGCCAGAGGGTGTTGCGAAAAATACTATTACAGTTCCTTATAATGATCTCAATAGTGTCAAATATGCTTTTGAGCAATTTGGTGAAGATATTGCTGGTGTGATCGTTGAACCAGTTGCTGGTAATATGGGGGTTGTACCACCTCAGGAGGGCTTTCTAGAAGGACTAAGGGAAATTACTGAAGAATATGGTTCATTATTAATCTTTGATGAAGTTATGACAGGATTTAGGGTTGCATATAATTGTGCACAAGGGTATTTTGGTGTTACCCCAGATATAACATGCCTAGGAAAAGTTATTGGCGGTGGTCTTCCAGTAGGTGCATACGGTGGAAAAGCGGAAATAATGAATCAAATTGCTCCGAGTGGACCAATTTATCAAGCAGGTACCCTTTCTGGTAACCCACTTGCAATGACAGCTGGTTATGAAACATTGATCCAGTTAACACCAGAATCATATGCACAATTTGAACAAAAAGCAGACCTTTTAGAGGAAGGTCTTTCAGCAGCAGCGCGTAAATATGAAATTCCACATACAATCAATCGCGCTGGTTCAATGATCGGCTTCTTCTTTACAGATGAACAAGTATCAAATTATGAAATGGCAAAAAAATCTAATTTAGCTTATTTTGCAACATTTTATAAAGCTATGTCTGAACAAGGTGTCTTTTTGCCACCATCTCAGTTTGAAGGACTATTCTTATCAACTGCACATACGCATGAAGATATTCAACATACAATTCACAGTGCGGAAATTGCTTTTTCAAAGCTTAAATCGTAAGTAAATGAACATAGAAAAATAAGGTGTAGATAAAGTGTATCATCAACTTTATCTACACCTTTTTCATGTTTTATCAACGTTTTATACATAAATGATCAATTTCATTCATAAATCTGTAATGTCATAGTAAAAATGGTACTTGTTTGAAAGGAGGAGTAAGGTGACACAAGAAGAGCAATCGTCGCTGCGATTTTCAATTGAAGAGTCGGTTTGGTTTCAAAAGGGACAGGAAGTCTCTGAACTTTTATCAATTTCTTTAGATCCTGATATTATGATCGAAGAGCATGATCAATATATTACTATTCGTGGTTCGCTTCAGCTATCAGGTGAATACAGAATAGATGAAAATGCTGTACATGAAGACGTCAGAGCGTTTCCTGGGAGGGTTGTTAATACTGTTATTACACGAGAAGATGGCGTAAGTGAGCTAAAGCATGTTTTTCCTGTTGATATAACAATTCCGAAGACTCGAATTGATCGTATGGATGACGTGTATATTTCAATAAATTCATTTGATTATGAAATTCCTCAAACAAGATGTTTAGAAGTGTTTGCAGACCTTTCTATAAGTGGAATATATGATCATCACCAATCTGAGGTTATAAGAGAAAGTGAGTATTATGAGGAAATCATTGAGCATGATGAGGGACAGGACGGGATCGAACGGGTGGAAGTAAATGAAGTCGATTCAGTTGGACATGTAAATGATGGAGAAGATGTGGTTCAAGTTGGAATTGAAGAAGACTTGTATGATCCATTCGAAGTTGAAGTCAGAAAACAAGTGGAAGAAGATGTTTTAGATTCAGCAGAAAGTGCTGAAAGTAATGTGCCAAATATAGACGTATATAGTCCACAGGTTGAATTAAAAGGTAGAGAAGAAACTGATTTAGTATTAAACTTTGAAAGGCACAGTGAAGAACGTGCTGAGGTTCAAACAAAGGAAATAAAGGTCAGAGAAGAAGCGATGGTAGGGGACGAATCTGAAGCAATACGTGATGAAAATGCACTATATTTAACTAAGATCTTTGGCAAAGAGGAGCACGAAGGAGATTTTTCACAAGTGAAAATGTGTTTTGTTCAACAAGGTGATTCCGTACATTCCATATCAGAAAGATATGATGTATCTGTTCAACAGCTTTTGCGAGTAAATCATCTCGAACAAGAACATGACATTTATGAAGGCCAAATATTATATATACCTATCTACATCAATAGCAAAGTTTAATAATTAACATGACTACGAAAAATGAGGGTCATGATAAAACAGTAAAAGTATTAAATTATCATAGTCCTATTCTAGCTAATTATGGAATAATACCCGATAATGTTGAGCAGATTGGAAAGAAGCTTGTCAAAGTATATTCCAAGTCAGGAACGTTTGCATTGAAGAGATTGGATGGTAAATATAAAGACGGTTCATTTATTAAGACAATGCAATCTTTATTCGAACGTGGATTTACGAATATTATTCCTATTTATCGAACTAACAATGGAAACTTTCTTGTACACTTCGACAATAATTGTTTTTATTTAATGCCATGGTTTGAACATGAAAATCGTCAAGGTTTCTTTCAGCAAATGATTCGAGAATTAGCGAGACTTCATTATATGACATCGAAGGACATTACGTATACAGATAATCAAATAGCAAAATCATATAATGATATAAAAGAATCATGGAGAACGCAAAGGGTCTTTTTGGAAAGGTATATGGAAGTGTGTGAAAGTAAATGGTATATGTCACCATTTGAATTGCAGTTTGTTACGTATTTTCACGAAATCATGCAAGCTATTCATTTTGCTGAACGAAATCTAGATCAATGGTTTGAAAAGATGAAACAAAAAAAGCATTCTCGTGTTTCAATCATACATGGAAATGTTTCACCTCAACACGTCGTAAGCAACGAAAAAGGGAAAGGTTACTTTATTAACTTTGAAAGGTCGTCTATCGCTTCTCCCGTATATGATTTAGTTACATTACTACACCGTACATTACGAACGTACCCGGTGAATAACCATGAATGTGTCGAGTGGATTCAGCATTATCAACAATTTAACTCATTAAAGGAAGAAGAACGTTTTTTGCTATATAGTTACGGTTCATATCCTGAACAATTATATAATATTGTTCGCAAACATTTATCACGTACAACAAATAACAATGAGCTTCAGGGTACTGAACAATTACTACGGGCATATTGGCAAATGAAAAACATTGAGTTTGTTATTATGCAGTTAATTGGTGAAGAACAAATGCCTAATAATGAATAAAAAGAATCCCATATATAACATTTCATATGTTGTGTATGGGATTTTTTAAATCCAATTAAATTCAAATGCTACTGCAATAACGACTAATAAAGCAAGTATAAACACATCAAACGTAGTCGGAAAAAAGATGGTACGAAGTAATTGAAAGACTGCAATAGGAATGATCATTTGTCCACAAATATCGCGAAGCTGACGCGCCCATGGTGGGAGAGAAAAAGGTGTGTATTTCCGTCTCATAGCTAGCCTCCTTACAATTAAATAAGCTAGTGATTTTCACATATGCACTTTTCTTATGGCTGTTTTCGAATTAATAGTTGTTTTTCGTACTACCATATCACTATGCAAACAACTAGAACTTCATGGACTGAATAGTGCTAGAATTTATAAGAGGTTTTGAAAATATTAACAAAATTTATGAAAAGAGCCTTTCGAATAGGTGAGGTTTTTTGAAATTGCAAAAGAAGGGAAAATGCTTGGTACAATTAGAGGTTTATTTTAAGACTATAAACACCTCATTGGAAAACAGCCTTTACAATAAAATGCTCGAAACTAAACATATATTAAAGTATGCCATCATCAATGAAATAGTGCATTCACCCATCTAATTAGCTCACTAATGAATAACTTTAAAAAAATTTGGCTAAGATGATTGACGACAAAAACAATTTTTCGGTAGTATATAGAATATAAATATGATACTATTGACAAACATATAAGAGATGCGTTCAAGATAATTGAACAATATCTAAAAGCGTAGACAGGGAAGAGTACAATAGATAGCTCCTTCAGAGAGAGAAATTTATAGCTGAGAAATTTCTTAGGATCGCTATTATTAGAAAGTCACCCTTAAGCTGCTTCTTTGAAAGATCGATGTGTCAATTAGAAGAAGCCGGATGCAACCGTTATTGTATAAGCGCTTAAACTTCATTGTGTAATAATGTAGTTTAAGAATTAAGGTGGTACCGCGGAAAATAAACTCCTTTCGTCCTTTTTTGGATGGAGGAGTTTTTATTTTTTAGATAGGCTGCTTTTCGCATTGATTGGCGTTTTTCGAACGTTGCTATTTTAATTTTCTTAAACTAAATTTATGACAAGAGCTTTAAGTTATTAGTCAGGAGGAACTAACATGGAAACAAATGAACAAATGCTATCGACAAAATACGATCCAAATAAAGTTGAAAAAGATCGTTATAAGTTTTGGCTGGAAGGAAAGTATTTTGAGGCAACTGGAGATAGTGAAAAAGAACCTTATACAATTGTGATACCCCCACCAAATGTAACAGGTAAGCTACATTTAGGTCATGCTTGGGATACAACATTACAAGATATATTGACGCGTATGAAGCGTATGCAAGGGTTTGATGTTCTTTGGTTACCTGGAATGGATCACGCGGGTATTGCTACTCAAGCAAAGGTTGAAGCTAAGCTTCGTGAACAAGGAACATCTAGATATGATTTAGGAAGAGAAAAATTTGTTGAGGAAACGTGGAAGTGGAAAGAGGAGTACGCTAGTCATATTCGTCAGCAGTGGTCAAAGCTTGGCTTAGGTCTAGATTATTCACGCGAGCGTTTTACACTTGATGAAGGGCTTTCTAAAGCTGTTCGTGAAGTTTTCGTAACATTGTACAAAAAAGGTCTTATTTATCGTGGAGAATATATCATTAACTGGGATCCACAAACGAAGACAGCCTTGTCAGACATTGAAGTGATTCATAAAGATGTGCAAGGTGCATTTTATCATATGCGTTATCCACTAACGGACGGTTCAGGGTATATCGAAATTGCTACAACTCGTCCTGAGACGATGCTTGGAGATACTGCTATAGCAGTTCATCCAAAGGATGAGCGCTATAAGCATTTGATTGGAAAAACAGCTAAATTACCAATAATAGGAAGAGAACTGAAAATCGTAGGTGATGACTATGTTGATATGGAGTTCGGATCTGGAGCGGTAAAAATTACACCAGCCCATGATCCAAATGACTTTGAAATTGGCAACCGTCATAACCTTGAAAGAGTTCTTGTAATGAATGAAGACGGAACGATGAATGAAAATGCTGGTAAATACCAAGGGATGGATCGCTTCGAATGCCGTAAGCAAATTGTGAAAGATTTAGAAGAGCAAGGAGTGCTCTTTAAAATTGAGGAGCATATGCATTCAGTAGGTCATAGCGAACGAAGTGGGGCTGTAGTTGAGCCGTATTTGTCAACACAATGGTTTGTGAAAATGCAGCCATTAGCTGATGAAGCGATTAAGTTACAGCAAACAGGTGATAAGGTGAATTTTGTCCCTGATCGCTTTGAAAAAACGTATTTACGCTGGATGGAAAATATTCGTGATTGGTGCATTTCTCGTCAATTGTGGTGGGGACACCGTATTCCTGCTTGGTACCATAAGGAGACAGGTGAAGTTTATGTAGATCATGAACCACCAGCTGATGTTGAAAACTGGGAACAAGACAATGATGTATTAGATACTTGGTTCAGCTCAGCACTTTGGCCGTTTTCAACGATGGGATGGCCTGATGAATCTTCATTGGATTACAATCGTTATTACCCATCGAATGTTCTCGTTACTGGTTATGATATTATTTTCTTCTGGGTGTCAAGAATGATTTTCCAAGCTCTCGAGTTTACTGAGAAACGTCCTTTTGATGATGTATTAATACATGGACTTGTACGTGCTTCAGATGGAAGAAAAATGAGTAAATCTTTAGGAAATGGCGTAGATCCAATGGATGTCATCGACCAATATGGTGCTGATTCCTTACGTTATTTCTTGGCGACAGGTAGCTCTCCAGGTCAAGATTTACGTTATAGCACGGAGAAGGTTGAGGCTACTTGGAACTTTGCTAATAAAATATGGAATGCATCGCGATTCGTAATAATGAATTTAGATGGCCTTAAGTATGAAGAAATAGACTTAACAGGAGAGAAGTCGGTAGCAGATCAATGGATATTAACAAGACTTAATGAGACAATTGAAAAGGTTACTACTTTAGCAGATAAATATGAATTTGGTGAAGTTGGTCGTGTGTTATACAATTTCATTTGGGATGATTTCTGTGATTGGTATATAGAAATGGCTAAGCTCCCATTATATGGGGATGATGTCAAGGCAAAGAAAACGACACGAGGTGTATTGGCATATGTATTAGATAATACTCTACGCTTATTACATCCGTTCATGCCTTTTATTACCGAGGAAATTTGGCAAAATCTACCTCATGAAGGTAACTCAATAACAGTTGCTAAGTGGCCGCAGGTTCGTTCAGAACTTTCAAACGAACAAGCTGCAAATGATATGCGCTTACTCGTTGATATTATTCGATCAGTCCGCAATGTTCGAGCTGAAGTGAATACACCAATGAGTAAGAAGATTAAGCTCCACATTAATGCAAAAGATGAGAATGTAGCTACTCGTCTAGAAGACAATCGTTCATATATCGATAGATTCTGTAATCCAAGTGAATTAATGATCGGTGTAGGATTACAACCACCTGCAAAGTCTATGACAGCTGTAGTAACTGGTGCAGAATTAATTCTACCACTAGAAGGTTTAATTAATATCGAAGAAGAAGTGCAACGTCTACAAAAAGAAATGGAAAAGTTGAATAAAGAAGTAGATCGCGTTCAAAAGAAATTAAGTAATGAAGGTTTCGTCAACAAAGCTCCAGAAAAAGTAATTGCTGAAGAACGTGCTAAAGAACAGGATTATGTTGAAAAGCGTGAAACGGTTCGTGCTCGTATCGCCGAACTGAAAGGATAATCATTAATAAAGATCGGACTCATGTGAAAGGCATGATGAATGAGGGGCATTTTACCAAGGATTATTCAAAATTCATTTGTAGACAAATGAATGATGAATAGACTAAAATATAACACGAACCTGAGAGGGTTCGTGTTTTTTAATATAACAAAGCTGCAGTGTTTGCGAAGGATAATCAAAGAGCTGCACTTTTCTATAATCTAGATGCAACAATCCTAGATATGATTTAGCCGTTAAAATAAGCTTTTAATAGATCACGCGAGTTGTGGTTTTTGTCAGGGAAGCTTAGAGAAGCAAGAGCTTTACGTTAATTAAATTTTTATTTGGGAGGAGTTTTATGGTAATTACATATAAGGAAGCTATAGATTGGATTCATTCAAGACTTCGTTTAGGTATGAAGCCAGGACTAAAAAGAATGGAGTGGATGATGGAGCGTTTGGCTCATCCTGAACAACATATTCAAACAATTCATGTTGCTGGGACAAATGGTAAAGGTTCGACGGTATGTTATTTGCGAACAATTTTACAAGAGGCAGGCTACAACATAGGTACTTTTACTTCACCTTACATTGAACAATTTAATGAACGTATTAGCATCAATGGTGTTCCAATTCATGATGAGGAAATTGTCAGTTTAGTTAATGAGATTAAACCGTTAGCAGAACAGTTAGAACATACTGAGTTAGGTTCGCCAACCGAATTTGAAGTAATCACTGCAATGGCATTGGTTTACTTTGCAAAAACAAAGGAAGTTGACCTCGTAATCTTTGAAACAGGTCTAGGAGGTAGGTTAGATTCTACGAATGTTATTAACCCATTATTTTCCATTATTACGAACATCGGATTTGATCATACTGCCATTCTTGGCGAAACGGTTGAAGAAATTGCATATGAAAAAAGTGGAATTATAAAGCCAGGCTCACCAGTGATTACTTCGGTTGAACAGCAAGAAGCCTTACAAGTCATTTTAGCAAAAGCACAGTCTACAAATTCTCAAGTATATCAATATAACCTTGATTTTACTATTGCCAATTATCAATCGACAAAAAGCGGTGAATCATTCTCAATTAAAACTCCTTTTTTAACAATAAATGATCTCAACTCTAAGATGAAAGGTGCTCATCAAGTGAAAAATGCGGCCCTAGCAATAATGGCAGCCGTATATTTGAAAACACATTTTTCAATGACCATAGAAGAAGTACATATTCGTGATGGAATAAAGAACGCATTTTGGGCTGGTCGTTTTGAAACACTTATGACAGAACCGGTGGTTATCATTGATGGTGCACATAACCCAGAAGGAATTCAAGCCTTATCTGAAACTCTTAACGATCACTTTAACGATAAGAAGATACATATCATATTTTCTGCATTAGCAGATAAACACATTGGAGATATGCTTAACCCTTTAGCTGATATTGCTGAACGACTTACATGTACTTCGTTCGATTTTCCTAGGTCTTTATCAGCAAGAGAATTGTATGAGCAATGTAGTAGAAGTAATAAGGATTACGAGGAAGATTGGAAAGTAGTTATAAATGAAAAGCTAAACTCCATGCCTAAAGATGACGTTCTTATTATCACAGGTTCACTATATTTTATATCAGAAGTACGATTACATATATTGGGATGTTTATCCTAGTATTTTCATATAACATATGACTTTTGTCTGAAAATTTGGTAAAATATAGACAATAAACTGGTAAATATGAAATATGTGGTAGAGGAGGACGATATTTGAAATTCAAAAACATATTATGGGTATTTTGGGCCATATATACACCTTTAGTTTTATACTTAGTATTTTCAAATACGAGTCCTTTATTATATGAGAATGCTCAGGATATTCTTTTATTTTTAATCTTAATGATTATTGTTTGTTTTTTTCCTATCATTGTTAATGAGACGCCGATATTTTTTGGCCAAGCTGTGTTATTAGCTGTGTTTTTATCGTTTGGCTTATTTGTTGAGATGGTGTTAATGCAGCTTTCTATCGTCGTACTTCTATTAAGGTTACGTATTAGCAAAAGCGATTTATATCGTTACCCATTAAATTCAATCATGTTCGTATCAATTTCTATCATAGGAGGCTTAGTATATTATAGCCTAGGAGGCACCCATGGTGATGAAATAGTCAGTTTAACTCAGTTGGTTATACCAATAATTGGTTATTTAGTAGCTATTTTTATTTCAAACCAACTGTTTTTAGCAATAATTGATTATGTGAAATACGAAAGAAAAATAAAAAAGTCACTGTTAAGTCGAGACATGCTATGGGAAGTAATAACCACTTGCCTTCTTATCCCTTTTGGACTTATTTTATTTTTATTATATGAACAACTAGGTATACATGCATTAATTTATACAGGCTTACCATTTATATGTATCGTAACTATGATTCAACTCTATAATTCAAGCCGAAAAGTCAATAATTATTTACAACGTGCTAGTGAAATAGGTCATCAACTTGCAGAACAGCTAGAAGTGGAACAAGTAATAGATTTATTTTTAGAGAAGCTCACGATGATGTTTCCAGTAGATTTAGCATATATTTTAGATGTGGTTAATGATGATACTCTTAATTTAATTAGGTATTATGAATGTTCTGAGGAAAAAAAGCTCACAATTCCTCCATTACAAAAGTATGAAGGGATTGCTGGAGAGGTTTGGGCTTCTAAGAAACCAGTTATTTATCATTCTCGTAACAGCTGGAAATCGGTTATGAATGGCTGTTTACCAGTAACGGTAGAAAGTGTTATGGCTGTCCCTGTTGTGCGAAACCATACTGTTGTTTCTGTCATTGTTTTAGCTTCCCATAAGAAACGAGCATATAAAAAATATCAGTTAATGCTAGTAGATTTATTAGGATCTTATTTGGCTGTAGCGATAGAAAATGCGCGTCATTACGAAGAAGCTAAGCATAAAAGTGAACATGATGGTTTAACGAAAATATACAACTATCAATATTTTGAAGGCTTATTAAGTCAAGAAATGGACGTATTATCAAAAAAAGATTGGTACAAGACGCTATCCATCATCTTAATTGATATAGACCATTTTAAAGCGGTGAATGATACATATGGCCATCAAAGCGGAAATGACATTCTTCGTGATACTGCTATGCTGTTAACAGAGGTTGTAGGGAATGAAGGAACAGTGGCACGCTATGGAGGAGAAGAATTCATTATTCTATTACCCCTCTATGACCGTCAATCAGCATTTTCTTTGGCGGAGGACATTCGGAAAAAGATCGCAACAAGACCATTTCATATTACTGGGAATTTATCTGATGAGAAAGTCCAACAAGTTAAAATTACTGCCAGTATAGGAATTGCGACCTCTCCTTACGATGGAGAAAATCCGATAGAGCTCATTCGTACAGCTGATAGAGCAATGTATACAGGTGCGAAGCAAGCAGGGAGAAATAAAGTAGCTGCGCTTGCACAATAGTTTACATTATAATGAAAATTTTATAATGGATGCTTTGTTGATTGGTCTTTATTTTAAAAGTAGTAATTATGGTATCAATTGATCTATCAAATGAAGATAGTAATAAAAAAAACTAATTGTTGTGCTCAGATTTATCGGTAAATAACAACAAAGTATACAAATAGAATCATCCAGCCGCTGTAAATAATGCGTTGCAGCTTAGCATATGAGTTTAGAAGAAACTGGTCAAAATATATGTAGATGGAGCTAATCATATGGTATATGTGTATCTATATATTTTTTTATTATCACTAATTCTCGGCTCTTTTTTCAATGTTATTGGCCTACGTGTTCCAAAGGGGGAGTCGATTGTTGCTCCTCGCTCGGCTTGTCCTAACTGTAAGAAACAGCTTACGTCACTTGAGCTTATCCCTGTCTTCTCATTTATCATTCAAAGAGGAAAATGTCATAAATGTAAATCACCTATTTCACCTCTTTACCCTTTTGTTGAATTATTGACTGCAATTCTTTTCACAATTTCCCCATTGATATTGGGTTGGTCGATGGAATTATTAGTTTGTTGGACAATGATTTCGATGTTGATGATCCTTTTTGTTTCAGACATTACTTTCATGCTAATACCAAACAAAATCTTGTTATTTTTCACAGTTGTGTTTGTGATTGAACGTATTTTGCTACCGTTAACACCTTGGTGGGATGCTATCATAGGCGCGCTTATTTCGTTTTGTTTACTAAGCTTTATTTCAATAATAAGCAGAGGAGGGCTAGGTGGTGGAGATATTAAACTGTTTAGTCTTCTAGGGATTGTCCTTGGCTCTAAAGGGGTGTTGTTAGCATTTTTTTGTTCAACATTATTTGGTGCTTTGTATGGATTATTGGGGATGTTATTAAGCAGGCTAAATCGGAAAATCCCGATTCCGTTTGTCCCGTTTATTTTGCTTGGAACAATTATCAGTTATTATTTTAGTGAAAAAATAATATCGTGGTATGTTAACAAGATGATTGTTATTTAATATTAAGACTCTTTTCGTAGACTTTGTTGCTATTTTTAACATAATTAGTACAAAAAAAGTTGTTTTATATTGTAAGTCATCGTTATATAGAAGAAAGGGTGCACTGAATTCTAGTTGTGTAGGTGTTTATTCCTTAATATGAAATACAACAACCAATGCGAAAACGGCCAATATTAAAATCGAGGCAAAAAAGCAACTAAGAAATTTGACGAAAACCTTTAATATTAAGACGACAAAAGTCTTGTGTTTTTTTTGAAACCCTATGCTACCATTGGAGCAAGCTAAGAAATGTGACACTAGGTGGTGAAAGTGTGGACGAGCAAAAAGAACAAATATCAATTAAAATTAACGGAAAAGAACAAAATGGGGTTCAAAGAAAAAAAAAGAACCTGTCTGTCGGGAAGAAACAAGTTGCTACAACAAAAGATCAAGGTGAAGAGGAATTTTTGTGGGTTTTACCTGATAAACAACAAAACACCATTCAGCATAAAGATATAGTGTCAATTGAAGACTTGCGTCATAAAGGACATAGTGATACATCGAGGCGTAAATTAAGATTTCCTAAAATAAACAATAAATTTCCGTATTCATCAAAAAACTTTTTGGTGTCCATACTATTGGCAATTGTCATTGGAATTGGGTTGGGTTTACTAATGTTACAATTAATTTCTGACGAGCAGCCAAAACAAGCACTAGAAGAAAATATACCATTGGAAGACTCAGCTGATTTTTCAGGTGCTACCAATTCTAACCAGCCTTCTAGTAATACTCAAATAGGCATTTTTGAACCTCTCGTTGTACAAGTTGTTCAAGGAGGTGCTTTTTCTCAAGAATCTACTGGACACGAATATCAACAGCAATTAACAAGTAATGGTATCCCATCAATTCTAATAAAAAGCGCAGATAACTATTCTTTGTTTATTGGGCTTAGCAGTACAGAGGCATCTGTCGACTCTCTTAGTCAACTTTTTACTGATAGAGGATTAGAGACGTATAACAAGCAATTTGTCATTGAGGGGGGAACAATTACTACTAGTAGTGATGAAGAAAAGAATTATATTGGGCAAAGCAGACAGATGTATGAAAGCCTTATTGAGGCATCAGCTATATTACTTTCTGGAAAGTCACTGAATGAAGAAGTGTGGAATAGTTTAGAACAAAACTCTTTGATGATGTCTCAGCTAGATTTGAATACATCGTCGACATCAATACAGCAGCATGCTAAGGAACTTACTACAGCGGTTGAACAATTGAAAATCTTTAAGCAAAATGGTAACCGCACATCCATAATGAATAGTCAGCAAGCTTTACTGAATATTCTCGTATTATACGATAAGATGATTGCGAGAAGCAGCAATTAATGCGAAAACAACCATTATAAAAAATATAGTTGATAGGGCTGTTAACTAAAGGGGGAATTGAGCAAAGGTCAATTACCCTTTTCAGATTTTCATACTATTTACTTTGTTTTATCACTTTTGAAGGTTAGGTTTTATGCTAAAGTTTATTACTTACAATTGTTTTATTATTCTTCACCGGAGTTAGTAAGAAACATTTTTTTTACAATGCGTATTTATATGTATAAAGATATGTGTACTTTGACTTCTTGGTCCCGAATGCGCCTTGGTACCATTTGTCCTTAAATGTTGGATCTTTATATTTGTTTGGAACGTTGATCGTTCACTTCGAATATTTCATGGGCAATGAGTCTACCGATAGTTGGACAACATTGCTCTCTAAAAGGACAAACCACTCCTTTAGCTGCATATACTATAAAAATTGTATATGACCTCCTTACGACCCATCATAATGTCTATTCCTATCTAAAAAAACTGTGGGGTTTAATTTCTATACTAATTATGGAATTTCTTATTTATTTGCTAACAGCACTTGAAGCCCTGTTTCGTTATTTATCCTACTTAAGATTAACTTTCTATTTCAGGGTTTAAAATATGCTCATTTACATAATCTAAATTTGAATGAAGCGCGGTGTTCTAGTTTACTAGAAAAAACACGTAATATAATAAGAGTAACTATAAACCAACTATCCATTAATAATGATAAAAATATTTTCTCCAATCAAGTAATTTGTACTGTTTTTAGAGAAATCTAGTGTAATAAATGAGAGTGAAAAATAAATATGATCCAAAATATACTAATATGAATTGTTAATGAGCTAATAATTTGTTACGATACTGTTGTATCTTCCAAACTGTACGAAATAAAATAAAGGGTGATAGTATGAATAACCTCATTTTAGCCTCTGGATCTCCTCGTAGAAAAGAACTTTTAGAAAACCTTCACATACCATTTACTGTTTCTGTAAGTAATATTGAAGAAATTATTGAAGCTCATTTACCTCCTGAAGACGTCGTCATGTCACTTGCATACCAAAAAGCAAAAAATATCTCAAGCAACAATCCAAATTCATATGTAATTGGGGCTGATACTATCGTTATAAGTAACGGTGAGTTACTAGGTAAACCACAAAATAGAGATGATGCGTTTAATACATTAACAAAACTATCTGGTTCCAAGCATCAAGTGCTTACAGGAGTAGCGCTCATTTCTCCTCAATTGGAAAAGACGTTTTTTGAATCCACAGAGGTAACCTTTTGGGAATTAACTGAACAAGAAATTACTGAGTATATTGATAGTGGTGAACCATTTGATAAAGCAGGATCCTACGGTATACAGGGATTAGGTGCACTGTTAGTAAAAGAACTTAAAGGTGATTATTTTTCAGTTGTAGGTTTACCAGTAGCTAGAACTGTTCGCGAGCTAAAAAAAATCGGCTATTACCCAAAGATAACTAAATAATAATGCGTATTCTATACTAAGGGGGGGAAATATGAATGTAAGCGAAGTGATGATACGTGACTTCCCAAAAGACGAGCGCCCTAGAGAACGGCTTATCACTGACGGACCCAATTGTCTCTCTAATCATGAATTGCTAGCAATCATTTTGAGAACTGGAACGAAAAATGAATCTGTTCTTCAATTATCGAATCGGCTACTAACACACTTTGAAGGACTTCGTTTATTAAAGGACGCTTCAATAGAAGAAATTACAGAACTTAAAGGAATTGGTGTCGCAAAGGCTGTTCAAATTATGGCTTCTGTGGAACTAGGTATGCGTATTGGGAGACTGCAATTTGAAGAAAGGTATGTTATTAAAACACCTAAAGACGCTGCAAGTTACGTCATGGATGACATGCGATTTCTTACACAAGAGCATTTTGTCGTTTTATATTTAAACACAAAAAATCAATTGATGCATAGGCAAACAGTTTTTATTGGTAGCCTAAATGCGTCAATTGTGCATCCTAGAGAAGTGTTTAAAGAAGCTTTCCGCCGTTCAGCAGCTTCAATCATTTGTTCCCATAACCATCCGTCTGGAGACCCGGCACCTAGCCGTGAGGATATTGAAGTAACTAAGCGACTATCAGAGTGTAGTAAGATTATAGGAATCGACTTATTAGACCATATTATAATAGGTGATAATAAATTCGTAAGTTTAAAGGAAAAAGGATATTTGTAGCACTGTTATTTTAATCGGTGGTACGATATAATATTATTTATGAGTTTTTTACTAACTCTCTTTTCGTAAACTTTGTTAATAATGCTATCAAATTAGATCAACTAGTAGTTTTTCTACTCGATGGTCATCTTATTTAATAAGCGAAGATGGCACGTACTCTAGTTGTATATGTCGTAATATGAAAACAGCAAGTGTTTTGCTGAAAATAGCTATACAAATCACTTTCAAAGTGGACAAGCAAAAGTTTACTACAATAATTATATGTATTTCGTAGCAGAAAGGAAGATACAATTAATGTTTGGCATTGGTACTAGAGACCTTGGAATAGATTTAGGTACAGCAAATACAGTAGTGTATGTAAAAGGCAAAGGTATACTCGTGAGGGAACCTTCAGTAGTGGCCTTTCAAAAAGATTCTAAACAAATAGTGGCTGTTGGTAATGAAGCTAAAAATATGATTGGACGTACACCTGGAAATGTTGTGGCAAGACGCCCGATGAAGGATGGGGTAATTGCAGATTATGAAACAACAGCAACAATGATGAAATATTATATTAAGCAAGCATTGAAAAATAAAAGTGTTTTTGCGCGTAAACCGAATGTAATGGTATGTATACCTTCTGGTGTAACTGCAGTTGAAAAACGGGCTGTTAAGGATGCTACAAAACAGGCTGGTGCCCGTGAAGCATACACGATTGAAGAGCCGTTTGCAGCAGCTATCGGTGCAAATTTACCGGTGTGGGAGCCTACTGGTAGCATGGTTGTCGATATTGGTGGAGGTACGACTGAGGTTGCGATTATTTCTTTAGGAGGGATTGTTACTAAGCAATCCATACGTGTTGCTGGTGATGAGATGGATGAAGCGATCATTCAATATATTCGTAAATCGTTCAACTTATTAATTGGTGAGCGTACCGCAGAATTAATAAAAGTAGAGATTGGATCAGCAAGTATATCAGATGATGTTGAAGGGATGGAAATTAGAGGCCGTGACCTAGTTACAGGGTTGCCAAAAACGATAGAAATCTCTGCAGACGAAATCACTCAAGCAATGCGCGATACAGTATTTTCTATTGTTGAATCAGTAAAGAATACGTTGGAAAATACACCTCCTGAATTAGCCGCAGATATTATGGATAGAGGAATTGTTTTGACTGGCGGCGGCGCGTTGTTAAGAAACTTAGATAAGGTTATTAGTGAAGAAACGAAAATGCCAGTTCTTATTGCAGAAAATCCGCTTGATTGTGTTGCGATAGGTACTGGAAAAGCATTAGATCACATTCATTTATTCAAAAACCAAGTTAATGACTAATATGATTAACTTAAGAGGGTGCAAATCATGCCACAATTCTTCTTAAATAAACGATTAATAATATTATTAATATGTGTGATTATTTTAGTGGCATTGATTGGGTTTTCATTAAGAGACCGTGAGCAGGTAACATGGCCAGAACAGTTTATTAAAGACACCGTTGGTTGGGTACAATCCATCGTTCATCAGCCCGCACAATATGTTGCGGGCTTCTTTGAAAATGTGAATGACTTAAAGAATACATACGAAGAGAACAAAATGTTAAAGGCCAGGCTGGAAGAATACGTTGCGTTAAAAGACAAGTATCAAATTCTTGAACAAGATTATGAAGAGCTTAGTGCTATATTAGAAAAAACAACAAGTCTTACAGATTATACTCCGATTCAAGCGACGGTTATTGGAAGAAATCCTGATCAATGGTATCAGAATATATATATAAATAAAGGTGAAAAACACGGTGTGAAAGTCGACATGGCAGTCATTACCTCAAAAGGCTTAATAGGAAAAGTGAAGCAGACCTCACAATTTAAATCAACTATTCAACTGTTAAGTGATACGAATCAAAATCGAATAAATCGGGTTGCTGCAGTTGTTCTAGGTGAGGATGAAGAAAGCAATGTAGATGGTGTTATAGAAGGCTATGATGATGAACGTGAGGCACTATTATTAAAACTTAAGAAAGCTACGAATGTCGAAGTGAAGGTCGATCAAGACGTCATTACATCTGGGTTAGGTGGCGTTTTTCCTAGTGGATTGCCAATTGGTAAAGTAATAGATGTAGTGCCAGATGAATCTGGGTTATTGCAATTAGCGTATGTTAAGCCAGAAGCGAATTTTTCAACAATCGATCACGTCATCGTACTAGAACGGACTATGACACCAGTAGATATCGAGGGGGAAGAATAGTGCGACGTTTTTATCTTCCTCTTTTCGCTACTTTCTTATTTATAGCTGAAAGTACAATCATAGACATATTTCCACCTGAACGTTTTTTAAAAGATTTTATTTATGTTCCAAGGTTTTCGTTAATTTTGTTTATCTTTATTACAGTTTATCGTGATAAATTAATCGGTATTATATATGCAGCAATATTTGGATTATTATATGATGTAGTATATACAGAAGTTATTGGGATATATATGTTTTCGTATCCTGTTGCTGCATATTTAGTTTTTAAGCTTATGAAGTTTCTCCAATCTAATTTAGTTATTGTATCAGTTATATGTCTTTTTATGATTTCTTTCATAGAGTATTATGTATATGGACTCTATGCACTAATTACAAGTACACAAATGTCAATAAATGATTTTAGTATGAATCGATTATATCCGACTATCGTGTTAAATAGTATATTTCTAGTTATTTTCTCTTATCCTTTAAAAAGATACTTAACAAAAGTGTCGGAAGATGGTAGAAAAGGCTAGCCTTAGCTATATCTATAACAAGTTAATTAACAGATTTTTTGACAATCATCTTAGAGGAAATATTCAACCTTTGTCGAAATATATATTCATTGAGGTGAACGACGTGAATAAGCATAAACAACAATTAGTTACGATAAAAGGAACGAAAGAAGGATTGACGTTACATCTCGATGATACATGCTCATTCCAAAGCTTGTTACAAGAGCTAGAAGAAAAGCTATCACTAACATTTCAAGGGGATGAGGAAGGTCCTTTCATAGCTGTTCATTTGCAGATTGGTAATCGTTTCCTAACAAATGAACAAGAAGAACAAATTCGTGTGCTCATTCGTTCAAAGAAGCAACTTGTTGTAGATTCAATAGAGGGGAATGTAATTTCCAAAGAGGAAGCATTAACGTGGAAACGAGAAACAGAGGTTGTTCCTGTATGCAAAATAATACGTTCAGGGCAAGTATTGCATGTACAAGGCGATTTACTACTTATTGGTGACGTGAATCCGGGTGGGAAGGTTGTAGCTGGCGGTAATATTTTTGTTTTAGGTGCTCTGCGTGGAGTTGCCCATGCGGGTGCAAATAACGATAAACAATCCGTAATTGCTGCATCAGTAATGAAACCTTCACAATTGAAAATCTGTAATATTATTAGTCGAGCACCGGAATATGATGATGATAGTTCACATGGTATGGAATGTGCTTATATAAATGATGATAACAAAATAATAGTAGATCGTTTACAACTGCTAACTCATATAAGACCTATATTAACGCGGTTGGAAAGGGGAATGTGACAGTGGGAGATGCTATAGTCATAACATCAGGAAAAGGTGGAGTAGGCAAAACAACAACATCTGCTAATCTAGGAACCGCTTTAGCGCTAGCAGGCAAACGTGTGTGTCTTGTAGATACAGATATTGGCCTTCGGAATTTAGATGTCGTAATGGGTCTAGAAAATCGAATTATATTTGATTTAGTAGATGTAGTAGAAGGGCGTTGTTCAAAGATTAATCAAGCCTTAGTAAAAGATAAGAGGTTTGATGATAATTTATACTTACTTCCTGCAGCACAAACAAGTGATAAAACAGCTGTAACCCCTGATCAAATGAAAAAACTAGTTTCCGAAATTAGACAGGACTTTGATTATGTTCTTATCGATTGCCCCGCAGGAATCGAACAAGGATACAGAAATGCTGTCGCGGGGGCAAATAAGGCAATTGTCGTAACAACACCAGAGAAATCAGCTGTTCGAGATGCGGATCGTATAATAGGTTTACTTGAAAAAGAAGAGGACATAGAACCACCAAAACTAATAATTAATAGAATACGTAATAAAATGGTAAAAGACGGGGATATGCTAGACGTGGATGATGTTGTAGCTCATCTTTCAATTGATTTGATCGGTATCGTAGCAGACGATGATGAGGTAATTAAAGCATCCAACGAAGGTGAACCGATAGCTATGAATCCAAAGAATATAGCTGGTGTTGCTTATAGAAATATTGCACGAAGGGTGTTAGGCGAATCTGTTCCTCTCCAATCTTTAGACATTGGGGAGAAAGGTATGTTTTCAAAAATTAAAAAGTTCTTTGGTGTGAGAGTATAAATAGAATAGAGAAGGTTTATATCATTACTCTATCAAGTATATTTAATGGCTTCTGATTAGTCTCTTTTTAATCAGAAGTTTTTTTATGGGTCTTTTCATAAACTTAATTGCTACTAACCTGGGACAAACAATCGATCCAAGCACAGCATTTTTATTATGAAAGATTAGCAATCTCTTAATAATATGATTTGTTGTATAGTGATTTATTTTTCATATATTTAGGCTCCTATCAAAAAAATCGTAACGTCATTTCAAAATTTGAAAAGAAAAGATGCAGTAACGGTTGTTATATTGTGTTTAGCTCTATAAAAAATCCTTCAGTTTTAAACATTGTAGACAACCACTTCTATCAGTGTAGTTTTTTCAAATGAGTATGTATACAACACATTTGATCTAAATAAATCATTCTAGTACAACGACTTTTTTCACCATCTTCTAATTGATTTTTTGTTCTAATCAATCCGGACAAGTCATAAAATAGTACAAACAATTGATTAAAGAGATCGTTCAAAAAGTTTGGGAAGAAGGACCGTAGAATTTGAACAGGATATTCTAAATCCGTAAAGTGGGACTCCAATACATCTGCTGTATGCGTAAATGACATTACGTATGCCAAGATGCTTCCGAGAGTTTTTTCAGAAAAATTAATTCCTTAAAACAAGCAGCAGAATTTTTTCTCAGTGTAGTAGCTTTATTCTGGTGCTTGTAGCTACGCGATCTTGTAATTCTTCACTATTTTTGAACATGCTCTTAAAGGGGAATGGTGTGAGATAAATGGGACATCATCGTGCTGATGAAATTAGAAAACGTATTGCAAAAAGAAAAAAAGATAGAGGGATACGTCCACCTCGCGATCAACCCTCAAAGGAACTGTTTCGTGATGAACATCACAAAATACCAATGCCGAACTCTTCATTTCAACATGAAACTAATGATATTCATCCACTATTTCAAAAAGAAAAATTTATGTTTAAAGTATTATTTTCTATATGTCTAGTATTAATTGTAGCAATTATGTTTAAAAACGAATCAGATACATTTAAATCAGGTAGGGATTTTGTTACCCGAACATTTCAGCAAGAATTTCAATTTGCTTCTGTTTCAGCATGGTATGAAAATATATTCGGAAAACCGATTGCTCTCCTTCCTGAACGCAATATTGCAGGGGAAGATAAGACTGAATTTTCACAGTTTGAATATGCTGTCCCTGCATCAGGAAAAGTATTACAAGATTTTGAGACTGATGGACAGGGTATTGTTATTGAAACAGTAAGCAAAACACAAGTTGAGTCGATGGATGATGGTTGGGTATCCTTTGCTGGTAAGAAGGAAGGGCTTGGGAAAACAGTTATCGTTCAACATGCAAATAAAACAGAAACGTGGTATGGAAATTTGCAGTCAATCTCAACTGAAATGTTTAAATTTATTGAAAAAGGTGAAGTGATTGGTGATGTGATGGAAGATGGTGATCAAACAAAGGGAACATATTATTTTGCAATTAAAAAAGGTACTGAATTTATTGATCCGATACAGGTGATCTCATTTGAATAACATCATTGCGTTGTTATCAAAAGTCTACATTCACCCATTGCTTTGGTTTTTGATAGGGATCGGCATTATAACTGGACATGTAAGGGAACTTATCATGCTCTTTCTTATCGTTTTTGTTCACGAAATGGGTCATGTGCTTGCGGCTCATTTTTTTTCATGGCGAATTAAACGCATTGCTTTGTTACCTTTTGGTGGAGTAGCTGAGGTAGATGAACATGGGAATCGACCAATCAAGCAAGAGTTAATTGTGATTTTAGCAGGTCCACTTCAACATATATGGCTATTGGGGGTTGGCTACCTACTATACACTACTTCGTTAATGTCAGAAGACAGCTTTCAATTATTTGTAAATCAAAATTTAGTGATCTTTTCTTTAAATTTACTTCCTATTTGGCCGCTAGATGGAGGGAAATTATTATTTGTAATACTATCTTTAAAAGAATCTTTTAGCAATGCACATAAGAGGACACTCTACTGCTCGTTCATACTAATTGTAGCAATGGTCGTAGTATTTCTAATTACCTATCCGTTTCAATTAAATTTTTGGATGATCATTGGCTTCTTAGCTTACTCACTCATTATTGAATGGCGTCAACGTCATTATGTGTTTATGAGATTTTTGCTAGAGAGGTATTACGGCAAACAAGATTCCGTTCAGCAGTTAAAGTCTATAGTTGTTGATGATGTAGAACAAATTCATCATGTTTTACTAAAGTTTCAAAGAGGTTATAAACATTCCATTATTGTTCAACGTGGAGAGAAGGAAAGTGCTTCTCTAGATGAAAACGAATTATTACATGCGTATTTTTCTGAAAAGCTAGTGACGCAACCAATTGGTGATTTGTTGTATGAGTATTAATTATAATCTATGGGCTTTTTTTTTTGTCAAGCAAGACCTTTTAGTATCTAAAATCTTCTAAGGCTGTAGTCGTAACATTTATTTTTTTACGCCCTAATCATGTTTTAAATGTTTGTCATGGAAATAAAGAAGATTAGATCATCATTTGAGCCCTTAATTTATATATATTCTATTATTAAAAGATAAAAAGCAAAGATGATCATTAATATAAAGCTTTTTTCGTAAAGTTTGTTGCTTTTGAGATTAAATTAGAACAGCAATAAATAAATTTTATACAATTGTCCTCATTTTAAATGAGAAAAGATACCACGAACGCTTTAGTTTATACTTATTTATTTCTTAGTACAAAAAGCAACAATCAATGTAAATATAGCAAGACGAAAAGCCTTCATTATTCGTAAGGGTTGGTCGGAGCTTGCACTTATCTTGTATGTGGCGGTAAAATATAAAAATATCGATCGTTCACGAAATGAGGCATTGAATATTGGAAAAAAAACTGATTATTAACGCAACGAGCTTACAAAAAAGAATGGCAATAATAGAAGATAATAAGCTCGTTGAATATCATATTGAGCAACCTAATAATCATGAGGTTGTAGGAAATATCTACGTAGGTCGAGTTACTGATGTTCATCCTGGTATACAAGCAGCTTTTGTAGATTATGGGGCAGATAAGAAAGGGTTTATACATCTAAATCAACTTTTAAGCTATCATTTGTCGCCTTCATCAGTAAAGGAAAAACACCAAACATCAATATCAAGTTTTGTCCATCAAGGTGAAATAATACTCGTCCAAGGAATTAAAGAAGAAATCGGTAATAAGGGTGCGAAGTTAAGCGGTATCATTGAGATACCTGGTCGTTATGTTATATATTTACCATTTGGTAATTATGTTGCAGTATCGAAAAAAATTGAAGATAATGTAAAGCGAACTTTTTTACAGAGCTTGGGTGAAGATTGGTGCGAAGGAAATGAAGGAGTTATTTTTAGAACTGCTTGTAAAGAGGCTGATGAAGAGGTTGTCATTCAAGAGTTAATATTTTTAAAGGAACGTTTTCAACAACTTCAACTAAGACAGCAAATGACTAAACCACCCTATCTTTTACATCATGGTAATCATTTTGTTGATAAGATATTTAGAGAAATCCCTCAATCAACAATTAAAGAAGTCATCGTAGATGAACAGAACTATTATAAGGAAATAAAAACAAGATTGACCGGTATCAAAGAAGAAACTACGCCAAGTGTTTCATTGTATACGAATAAAATAAATATTTTTTCAGCTTTCCATTTAGACCATGAAATAGATAAATTGCTAAAAAAAATTGTTTGGTTAGATAATGGAGGGTATATCATTATTGAGCAAACAGAAGCATTAACAGTAATTGATGTGAATTCTGGCAAGTATTTAGGAAAATCTGCGATTCGTGATACTATTGTACGCATAAATAAGTTAGCTGCAATAGAAATAGCTAGACAACTTCGATTACGTGATATCGGAGGAATTATTTTAATTGATTTTATTGATATGAAAAACGAAGAAGACAAAAGACAAGTTAGTCATGTACTTACAAAAGAATTGCGCAAAGATAGGACAAGAACTAACGTCTTTGGATATACACGTTTAGGTATTCTAGAAATGTCACGAAAAAAAGTACGAGATAGTATACCTATACAATTAACAACATCTTGTGAGAAATGTGATGGTATAGGTAGGGTGCTTTCAAATGAAGAAATTGCATATAAACTTGATCGTGAAATGATGGAATATCGTCAAACAGATTTTGAAGCAATATGGATAGAGACGACAGAAAGCATTAAAAAGGTATTTTGCGGTCCTAATGATGAGCATCTTACAAGGTTAGAAACGATGTTACGGTTATCAATCTTTTTAACAACAACATCTATGAAAACAGAAGCATTTTATGAAATAAAGCAAATGGGTACATATGCTGATATTCTTGAAAAAGTAAATAAGTCGAAAGTAGAAAACACTTATTGACAGTAAACATTTTTCTATGCTATCATTTTATTTGTGTTTGTTTGTAGCACCGTGCTACAACCGCTCAGATCAGGTACATAAATAAGTTTTCGATGCTTTCGAAACGCCTGAATACTGGCGAGTCTTAGTTTATTAAGGAGGTGCAAGTATGTACGCAATTATTGAAACTGGTGGAAAACAACTTAAAGTTGAAGAAGGTCAAGAGATTTATATTGAAAAGCTAAACGTGGCTGATGGTGAAACTGTTACTTTTGATAAGGTTTTATTCGTAGGTGGAGACAACGTTAAAGTTGGAAGTCCTACTGTAGCTGGTGCAACTGTAACAGCAAAAGTTGAAAAACATGGCCGTCAAAAGAAAATTACTATTTTCAAATATAAACCTAAGAAAAACGTGCGTAAAAAGCAAGGTCATCGTCAACCTTACACAAAAATTGTCATTGAAAAAATCAACGCATAATCTAGGTGTACTATGATAAACGTTAAGATCGACCGTGCAAATGATGGGACGATACAATCATTTACGATGAGTGGTCATGCGTATCAAGCTGCGCATGGTAAAGATATTGTTTGTGCTGGTGCCTCAGCTGTTTCAATTGGTACTATTAATGCTATTTATGCATTAACAAATACCGAGCCAATCATTCAACAACAAGATGGTTACCTGTACTGTGAAGTACCATCTAACATTGACAAAGTTGTAGCTGATAAAATTCAGCTATTGCTTGAAGGAATGCTCGTTTCTTTGAAATCGATTGAACAAGAGTATGGGGATTACATCAAAATTACTAAACAATAATAATAAAAATCAAATAGGAGGTGAATATCATGTTAAGATTAGACCTTCAATTTTTTGCATCTAAAAAAGGTGTAGGTAGTACAAAAAACGGACGTGATTCAATCTCGAAACGTTTGGGTGCTAAACGTGCTGATGGTCAAACAGTTACAGGTGGATCAATTTTATATCGTCAACGCGGTACAAAAATTTATCCAGGTGTCAACGTTGGCCGTGGCGGGGATGATACATTATACGCAAAAGTTGACGGCGTGGTACGTTTTGAACGGTTAGGTCGTGACCGCAAACAAGTTAGTGTGTACCCTGTTGCTCAAGAAGCGTAACATTTAAACAAACTCTAACCATTATGGTTAGAGTTTTCTTCATTTTAATATATTAACCACTATTTTGTGTCATTAGGAGTGGAAATATGAAAAAACAGTGGGATATCGTTGAGTTATTGCGACACTCGCGTCACGATTGGTTAAATAACCTACAATTAATAAAAGGAAACATAGAACTAAATAACCTTGATAGAGTAAAAGAAATTATTGAAGAAATGGTGATTGAAGCTGAGTATGAGGCCAAGCTTTCGAACTTAAAATTACCTTCATTAGCAGCATATTTAATGACTTTTAATTGGGAAAGCCATAAAGTATTCATTGAATATGAGGTGCTTGGGGAAATCCAAGATTTATCTAAATACGATCAAAGTATGATAGATTGGACAAAAAGTTTGGTAGAGCTTTTAGAAAATTCGGTTCACCCAAATGGAAATCACCATTTAAATATTTCAATCGATATACGTAACAACGATGTCCGTTTCTTTTTTGACTTTCGTGGCATAATATCAGAGACAGATAAAATAACTTTGTGGGTAAACAATAACAATAGCAAAGAACAAATATCTATTACTGATTACGATATACATACCACTGAAATGTCGCTAGAAGTATCTTTACTTTAACGTGACCTAAGTTTTGTTGAATATATAGCTTTAGTGCCAATCTCCTCTCGTTACTCGTCATACGATCTTGAAGGCAAAAAACGTCTTCAATAGCTTCAGTGGATGTTGAGGATGATAAGGTGCGTCGGCTTTCTAAATGCTAGCTCCAGGTGCTTCGGCCTGAGGTCATAAGGGAACTTGCTTAGAAGGTAAAGTACAACCTTTCGACTGAACGGTATATATGTTGCTAATAGGCCAGCGCCTTGCGCGTTTCTTAATTACTAAGATCGGAGGAAGAAAAATGTTTGTCGATCAAGTCAAAATATATGTTAAAGGTGGCGATGGTGGAAATGGAATGGTTGCCTTTCGACGTGAAAAATATGTACCAAAAGGCGGTCCTGCCGGTGGTGATGGAGGCAAAGGTGCTGACGTAATATTTCAGGTAGATGAAGGTCTAAGAACTTTGATGGATTTCCGCTATAAAAGACATTTTAAAGCGTCCCGTGGAGAACATGGAATGTCTAAGAGTATGCATGGCAAAAATGCTGATCCGCTAGTTGTTAAAGTTCCTCCAGGAACTGTTGTACTCGACGATGATACGAAAGAGGTATTAGCTGATTTAACAATCCATGAGCAAAGCGCTGCCATTGCGAAAGGTGGACGTGGTGGAAGAGGGAATATACGTTTTGCAACACCTGCCAATCCTGCACCAGAAATTGCTGAAAATGGTGAACCAGGTCAAGAACGCTATGTTACGATGGAGTTGAAAGTACTAGCTGATGTAGGATTAGTAGGTTTTCCAAGCGTTGGTAAGTCAACATTGCTTTCAACAGTTTCTGCAGCGAAGCCAAAAATAGCTGAATACCATTTCACAACAATTGTTCCAAATTTAGGTGTTGTAGAAACTGAAGATAATCGTAGCTTTGTGATGGCAGATTTACCAGGGCTTATTGAGGGAGCTCATCAAGGTGTTGGACTAGGTCATCAATTTTTACGGCACATTGAAAGAACAAAAGTAATTGTTCATGTTATAGATATGTCTGGAATGGAAGGCAGAGATCCATATGATGATTATCAGATAATTAATGAAGAATTACGTGAATATAACCTACGTCTAACAGAACGACCACAAATCATCGTTGCAAATAAAATGGATATGCCTGATGCAGAAGAAAATTTACAGCAGTTTAAAGAAAAGCTAAACAGTGATGATGTGAAAATCTTTCCTGTATCGGCAGTAACAAGACAAGGCTTGCGTGACCTATTATTTGAAATTGCTGATCTGGTTGAAAAAACACCAGAGTTTCTTTTATATGATGAAAATGAAGATCAAGAAGAAAGTCAAAGCGTCCTGTATAAACATATTAAAGAAACACCTAACTTCCAAATATCACGCGAAAGTGATGGTTCGTTTGTAGTATATGGAAATCATGTAGAAAAATTATTTAAAATGACAGATTTCTCTAGAGATGAATCTGTACGACGCTTTTCCCGTCAGCTACGAGGTATGGGTATTGATGATGCATTACGCCAACAGGGAGCAAAGGATGGAGACCTTGTTAAGATACTTGAATTTGAGTTTGAATTTATAGATTAAATCCAAATAAAAATAATATGTCAATTTATAAATCTAACCGCTTTGGAACCTTAGAGGATTTAAGAAAAATATACATTGAGGGGGGCTTGGGGCAAAGTGGGAGATAAGTTTTATTTAGTTCGAGAAGATGCACTGCCAGAGTCAATGAAAAAAGTACTCGAGGCCAAAGAACTAATTGAACGAAAAAAGGCAAAATCTGTTGCAGATGCTGTTCAAAAGGTTGATGTTAGTCGAAGTGTGTTTTACAAATATCGTGATGCTGTTTTCCCCTTTAATACAATTGTAAAGGAGAAAATTATAACTCTGTTCTTTCATCTAGAGGATCGCTCTGGTACGTTATCTAAATTGCTGAAACTTGTTTCGGCAGCAAAATGTAACATATTAACGATCCACCAAACAATACCTGTTCATGGAAAGGCGAATGTTACTTTATCCCTCGATACAGCTGGAATGACTGAAGAAATCAATACACTACTTTCAAAGCTAAACCGTTTAGAGTTTGTTTTGAATGTTGAAGTATTGAGTTCAGGTGCATAAAATCAGTTGGGCTTATAGACACGTATTTCATATGTACAACACAACTAAAGACTACTTAATATAAATTTATATATATAATAGGAGAGGGGATACTTGTGGTACTGTCAATTGGCTATTTAGGACCAAAAGCGTCATTTACAGACCTAGCAGTTTCTAAGCTTTTTTCACCTGTAGAAAGAATACCGTTTCACACAATACCAGAGTGTATCGACGCAGTAAGTCATGGTGACGTAGAATTAAGTGTAGTACCTCTAGAAAATGCATTAGAGGGATCTGTCAATTTAACCGTTGATTATCTAATTCATGAACAAACTGTTCCGATAGTAGGTGAAATAGTAGCTCCCATAAAGCAACATTTAATGGTACATCCAGATCATCAACAAGAATGGCAAGCTGTTGAACGAGTATTTTCACATTCTCACGCTATTGCACAGTGCCATAAATTTTTGCATAAGCATTTAAAAGGTGTTACCCATGACTACACTACTTCTACTAGTGCAGCTGCAAAGTATGTTAGGGAGAACAAAAGTGAAAAGGTAGCTGCGATTGCTAATGAATTAGCTGCATTGGAATATGGATTATCAATCGTCCGTGAAAACATTCATGATTACCAAAATAATCATACAAGGTTTGTCGTGTTGCATAAAGGTAATAAACAACTTCATACAAGTAAAAAAGTTTCAGGCTATAAAACCACCTTAATGATCTCTCTGCCATTAGATGATCAATCTGGTGCACTACACCAAGTCCTTTCAGCTTTTGCATGGAGGAAATTGAACTTATCAAAAATAGAATCCAGACCAATGAAGACCGGTCTAGGAAATTATTTTTTTCTTATTGATATAGAAAAAGAAATGGATGATGTGCTAATACCAGGTGCAATTGCTGAGTTGGAAGCTCTAGGTTGCTCTGTAAACATATTAGGAAGCTATCCATACTTTCATATTTAAAATAGCAAGACTAGCTTCATACGCTATCTGCTCAGCCACTTCACTAAAAAATGTAAAGGCAGAGAATGCCTTTACATTTTTTTGCTTTCCGTGCTTGTCGCCGATGAGCAAGCACCTTCCGTTTTTCAAATTGTCTAGCTAAAACGCCTATCCCCTCGAGGTCACTTCAGCAAAAAAGTAGCACCTTTACATTTTTTTGCTTCCAGTGCTTGTCGGGGATGACCGAGGCACTTCCGCTTTTCTTTGTTACTAGGCTAAGAATTCAGCTTCTTTTAACGCTTCACAGGCTGCGTCAAGTTTAGTTATTTCATTAGCCTCTAATGTATGCATATGAATACCATCAGTTAGTTCAGAGAGTAATGGAGCATTCGTCGTAGTTAATTTTTTGAGAAATTGTTTGACCTCATTACGATTACTAACCATGACAGATGCAGTTAAATCACCATACACCGGGTGTTCAATTGTCACATCTTTTACTGTTACACCAAGATCAACTAGTAAAGTAAGTTCTCTTTCTGTTTGTTCAGGGGTGTGACGACAAACAACAATTCGGGAATATAGTTGTTTTTGTTGTTGCTGTACATATAAATATCCTTGACTAGTTGCCAAAATTGGTTCATGTCGCGCTTTTAATAAAGAAATATCTTGTACAATGACTTGCCTACTTACTTTTGTCCTCCGTGAGAGTTCTCCTCCAGTAACTGGCCCCTGACTTTCTTTTAGCCACTTTAGTATAAGATTCCTTCTCGTTTCACCAAATATTTTTTGTTCGGTATCCATTCTATACCTCCTTAATTAACTGTTTTTTGAAACTGTTGATCAAGTTTGTCTAAAACTGAGATGAATTTATTAATATCAGAAATTGTTGTGTATTTACCGAAAGATAAACGTACGTATTGTTTGGCTTCTTCTTTAGATTTTCCTATGGCAAGCATAGTTTTTGAAGGCTCTTGCATACCTACTTTACATGCACTGCCAGTAGATATAGCGATACCGAAACGGTTGCATTCAAGCATAGTATATTGACCTTCAATACCTTGGATAATTATAGCAACGATATGCTTTAGTTGATCATGAGGATGACCAATAACTTCGACAGTTCTGTTAAGTGCATGTAACTCAGAAATCAGGCTTTGTCTTAATGTAGAAAAATGATCGATATCATTATCCATATTACGACAGGATATTTGAGCAGCAGCAACAAATGACGCAATTCCTGGTACGTTTATTGTGCCAGGCCTAAAGCCATTTTCGTGAGTAGAATGAGGATATTGTGTTCTCCATTCTACTCCAGGGTGAATATATACTGCCCCAACACCTTTTGGTCCATATATTTTGTGACTTGAGATAGAAATACTATCAAGGTTAAATTTCTGTACATCAATTGGAATCTTTCCAAATGTTTGAATGCAGTCACTATGAAAAAGAACATGATGTTCTTTTAGTAGTGCCCCTATTTTTGCTAAAGGTTGAATCGTTCCAATTTCTGAATTAGCATGTTGAATAGAGGCCAAAATTGTATTTGGTGTTATTTCACTTTTCAATTGATCTAAATCTATTTGACCGTGTTGATTAACTGATAAATATGTTACGTTAAACCCTTCTAACTCCAATTGTCGGAATACGTTTAATACAGATGAATGCTCAACTTCAGTAGTAATAAGGTGATTGCCTTTATGACGGTGAGCTTCTATAAGTGATTTGATAGCAAGAAAGTTACTCTCCGTACCTCCACTAGTAAAAAAAATACCCTTCTTCTTTCCATTAAACAATTTTCCTAATTCAGCTCTACAAGCCTCTAATACTTCATTCGACCTACTTCCATAATCGTGTAAACTACTAGCATTTCCAAAAATAGTTGTAGAAGTATGCTCATAAACCTGCATTGCTTCACTACATATAGGTGTTGTAGCAGCATAGTCTAGATAAATCATCATTTGCACCTCGTTATGAAAAAAAGTAAATATCTCTTGTCTTTAGTTTAAATATATGTCAATATAGGTGTCAAGACAGTTGTAATCTAGGGGGCGGAAATATGCCTAAAGTAGATGTAATTATTATTGGTAGTGGCATATCGGCATTAGTTGCTGCAGAACGTTTATGTAAGCATAAAAATGTGATTGTTATCACAAAGTCCACAAAATATGATAATAATTCATCTTTAGCACAAGGCGGGGTTGCTTGTGTAGTTGATGAAAATGATCATTGGATGGCACATTATTATGATACAGTTATAGCGGGACGTAATCATAATAATGAGCATTCTGTTAAGCTTCTTGTACAACAAGGACCTTTATATATACAACAATTAATTGAAAATGGTATGCAGTTTGATAGAAGCGCTAGTAATCATCTGCAACTTGGTAAAGAAGGGGCTCATCGAGCATCACGGATCCTTCACGCTGGGGGAGATGCTACAGGAAGACGACTGATGACCTATTTACACAATAGGATTAAAGATAAAGTTACCATCATTGAGGATGAGATGGCTATAGATTTACTCGTGACCAATGACGTATGCACTGGCGTTATGACTAGAAATAGCAAAGGACAAACAACGAAATATTATGCTGTACACACGGTGCTAGCAACAGGTGGTTGCGGTGGAATGTACAGTAGAACTTCGAATAATGATTCGGTTACTGGTGACGGCTTAGCGATGGCATATCGTGCAGGTGCACAGCTCGTTGATTTAGAATTTATTCAGTTTCATCCAACGATGTTATATGCGAATGGGATTGCTGGTGGTCTAGTATCTGAAGCTGTACGTGGTGAAGGGGCAACATTGGTCACAAAAGAAGGCAGAAAAATAATGGAAGGTGTACATGAGTTAGGCGACCTTGCACCTCGCGATGTTGTTTCACGAGTCATCTACTCGGAAATGAATAAAGGTGAAGAAATATTTTTAGATATATCCACCATCGATGATTTTGATAAAAGGTTTCCAACAATAACTAAACTCTGCCAAGAACAGCAGATAGACCTTAACAATAAAATTATTCCAGTCGTACCAGGAGCTCATTTTCTTATGGGGGGCATAAGGACAGACCATCAAGGTAAAACGTCTATTAAAGGCTTATATGCTGTAGGTGAAACAGCATGTACAGGAGTACATGGAGCTAATCGATTAGCAAGTAATTCATTGTTAGAAGGAATCGTATTTTCACAACTCTTATCAGACTATATTTTACAATCAAACTTAAGTTTAAAAAATAGCAACCATCTAAAAAAACGAGACCAAATTGGACAGTATTCAACAAATCTTCCTACTAAGCAACAAATACAAGCTGTGATGATGCAGAATGTAGGTATTGTTCGAGATGAAAACAGCTTGTTTGATGCAAAAACATGGTTTGAACAATATCTAACGAATGATAAGAAATATGTTGATGTATCTCAATTGACTAATGAGCAAGTTACCATCATTAATATGGTGACGGTAGGTTGGCTTATTTCATCATCTGCTCTGTTAAGAACAGAAAGTCGAGGAGGACATTATCGTACTGATTATCCTAGTGAAGATGATCTAGGATGGTTAGGAGAAGAAATAATTAGACATAAATATGAAGCTTCTACTTATGCAGTAAGTAACAGGAGATGACAGTATGAACAAAATTAAGTTACGGAAAGACATTGAGCAATTTTTTTTAGAAGACGTTGGTGAGAGAGATGTAACATCTGAAACAATCTTTCCAACTCATCAACAAGGTATAGCAAAAATGATAGCTAAAGGTGATGGGCTTTTTTGCGGAGAGGACATTATTAAAGAAGGCTATCAAATACTTGATTCTAATATTACTGTAGAGACACATAAGGCCGATGGTGATATCGTAGCTGCTGGTGATGTTATTGCAACTATTGAAGGCTCGATACAAAATATTCTCATCGGTGAGCGTGTGATATTAAACTTAATACAACGGATGAGCGGCATTGCAACACTCACTAATGAAGTAGTTAAGCGATTAAATAGTGATCATACGAGGATATGCGATACAAGAAAAACGACACCAGGATTACGTATGTTTGAAAAATACGCTGTTTCTTGTGGAGGTGGATATAATCATCGCATAGGTCTTTATGATGGTGTAATGATTAAAGATAATCATATAGCTTTTTGTGGATCAATTACAAAGGCTGTTGCAGCCGTAAGACAGCAAGTTGGTCACATGGTGAAAATTGAGGTAGAAACGGAGACAGAAGAACAAGTACTCGAAGCAGTGCAAGCAAAGGCTGATGTTATTATGTTTGATAATTGTACGCCTGAAGCAATTACAAAATATGTTTCTTTAGTGCCCACAAGTATAATTACAGAAGCATCAGGAGGAATCAATCTTGAAAGCTTACCGTTATACAGAGATACTGGTGTAGATTATATATCCTTAGGAATGCTTACACATTCTGTCAAGGCTTTAGATATTAGCATGAGAGTTAAATAGAAGGAAGGGAGAACTGAAAATGAACGTACTAGATTTAATTCAAAGTGAAAAACATCAAGGATTGCCTGAGCGATATCGAGAATTATCAACTGAAGAAATGGTTAGACGTGTGTCGGAAATAAAGGAAAAGTTCGGTAATAAATTGTATATTCCAGGTCACCATTATCAGAAAGATGAAGTTATTCAATTCGCAGACACGACAGGTGATTCTCTTCAACTAGCACAAGTTTCAGCTGCAAATAAAGAAGCAGAATATATTGTGTTTTGTGGAGTGCACTTTATGGCTGAAACAGCAGATATATTGACCGACGACAATCAAAAAGTAATCTTGCCAGATATGCGAGCAGGATGCTCGATGGCTGATATGGCAAACCTTGAACAAACTGAGCGCGGTTTTAACAAGATGAAAGCCGAATTTGGGGATACAATTTTACCTTTAACATATGTCAATTCAACAGCTGAAATTAAGGCGTTTGTTGGAAGGAACGGTGGTGCTACGGTCACATCTTCAAATGCAAAAAAAATGCTTGAATGGGCATTCACACAGAAAGAAAGGATTTTATTTTTGCCTGACCAGCATTTAGGAAGAAATACTGCCTACGATTTAGGGATTCCTTTGGAACAAATGGCTGTTTGGAATCCAATCTCGGATAAATTCGAATATGAAGGTGACTTGGAAGAAGTAAAGGTAATTTTATGGAAAGGGCATTGTTCTGTCCATGAAAATTTCACTGTTGAGAATATTAAAGAAATACGCGCCACTAAACCTGATATGAATATTATTGTTCATCCTGAATGTAGTCGTGAAGTCGTTGAATTATCAGATGATGCAGGATCAACTAAATATATTATAGAAACAATTTCTAAAGCGGAAGCTGGAAGTAAATGGGCAATCGGCACAGAGATGAACTTAGTTAATCGCATAATTAACGATCATCCTGATAAAGAAATTGTATCGTTAAATCCAGCAATGTGTCCTTGTTTAACTATGAATCGTATCGATTTACCGCATCTACTTTGGGCATTAGAAGAACTTGAAAATGGAAAAGTTCATAATCAAATTATTGTCCCAGAACAAGTTGCAGAAGATTCATTGAAGGCGTTAGAAAGAATGCTTGCAAGAGCATAATTTAAGTTACTAACTCTTTATAAACTATGTTGCAGCTCAAGAAATATTTAGTATAGATATTGTTAGCAATATCGTTTGTTAATGTGGAAACATGTCAATTACTTTATCATTGGACTTAGAATTATTCCCTTGAACGAAGAAACATTTTTAATGCGCAAACAGCCCTTATTAAGTATGAATTAACAAGAAAACTCCTGGTATTTTATCAGGAGTTTTTTATAGTTGTTATACATAATTTAAGTTAATACAGCATATGTTTTGGTGAAGAATAGTGGCAAAATGCCTAAGTTCACATACACTGTAAAGACTGATTTGTGAGGAGGGAGCCTAATAGTGAAAATCCACATTGTCCAAAAAGGTGATACATTATGGAAAATTGCTCAAAAATATGGGGTTGATTTTACAGAATTAAAAAATATGAATACGCAATTAAGTAACCCGGATATGATTTTGCCTGGGATGAAAATTAAAGTACCTACTGGGAATGTTCATGTAAAAAAAGAAGCGGCTATTAACAATAATGTGAAAAAAGAAGCAAAAGTAAACGTAGTATCAAATGTCGAGGCTGAAGTGGAAGAGCCAATAATTAATCAGCCACAAAAACCATTGCCTGTCATGGCAGAAGAGAAAAAGGAAGAAGTTAAACCGGTAGAAAAAACTCAGAACAAAGCATTAATGGCTGAAGAAAACAAAGTACCGTATGTTCCTCCTATGGCGAAAAAGCATACACCCTACTATCCTGAAATAGATGTGAATAACTATTATACAGTGAATATGCCAATTGTAAATCAACAACCTGCAGCTGCACCTGAGTATCCGGAAAAACCTAGTAATGTTTTACCCGGTATGATGAAACCGGAAGAGGTAGAAGCTGAAGATGTGATGGAGGAGAAATTAGAAATGCCAAAGATGCCACAAATGCCACAATATTACCCACCTACACCACAATATGTTGCTCCAGCATACGGATATCAGCCAACTCCACCTCCTAACTTTTATCCACAAGCAGTAAGTCCGATGATGATGCCAGAAATGGAAGAAGAAACAATGAAAGCTAACGTTATGCCTATGGAAGAAGAAATGGCAATGAAGCAAAACCAAAATATCGCACCTATATCAAATGTAATGCCAAGTGTTGAGCAAAGTCCTCCAATGGGGGTATCACCAGCAATGGCACCACAAGCACCTTATATGATGCCACCTGCACCATATTGTGTCCCAATTACACCTATTCAGCCAGGGTATGGATTTGGTTACGAACCTTACCCAATGCCACCTGCACCTGAGGGAGTATCTCCAGAAGCGCTAAGCCCAGATGAAGAAATAGAGAATAAGGAAAATGTAATGTCTTATGAAAATGCACCTACGATTCCAGAACAAGCAGGGGTAATGCCATCATACGCTAATCAACAACCCTACGGTGTTAACCCAATGATGCAACAACAGGCATATAATAATCATCAATCACACCATAGGGTGGCACCATATCAGTATTATTATCCATCAGCTCCACCGTACCAACCTATTTATCCAATGCCACATTACGATAATGAAGACAATTAAAGCAAATGGCATACTTACTTTCATCGGTGTCAATTATAAGCCAACAACAAGATGATAATTGTATCCTTGTTGTTGGCTTGGCTTATGATCTAATTCAAACGTCTTGAACATTTATAAAAAGCAGCGAAAGCAATGCTTTTTGTCTTGTAATGAGTAATTTTATGCGGAAAAAATTGTGATAACAACTAATTATACACATATCAATGAGAGGGCATAAAGCCTTCTTTTTTTAGTCCGCTTACGTTTGATTGTTGCTTACGTAGACCATATATATGTTATACAATTCTGTAAAAGACTATGACAACGTATATGCAAAGTTGTACGAGTACTTCAAAATTTCAGAAAGGCTGTTAAAAAGTTCATTTACCCATCGTAATGTCATTTTGATCATATATTTAACAAAAAATTGAAGTGAAGATTAATTATGAAGGAGAAAATCTCACAACTTGTAGTTGGATCAGGAAAAAGTTATAAACGGAATTAGCGGAGGTATGCATTCAGCTGTCGTTGCTCGTCTATAAAAAAGGATTTTCCAATGATTCATAGGTCTTATCATGCTATGTAAGAGCAACCCCCAAGATCAAGTAGATGCTTTATAAATTTTAAAAAATGGAAGGGTTGATTTGATCATCATGTCGTAGATTTGACTGAAGCTCATCAGTAGCTTTTTTCAAAAATTGAAATTAAATAATGGAAGCACAAGTATGGACTGAAGAAGCTGCTACATTAGGTGATGCACATAATCCACGCTTTGAGATGAGGACAACATATGAGATGAGCGATAAATATTTTAAAGACGAAGTAATTCCTGAAAAAGATCGTCAAATTATTATTTATTACATAACCGCTCACACTAAAAACGAGAGCTTGCAGCTGTCTCTCCAAAACTGTAAGCAGTTACCGTAGGAGTTTTAGTATAACCTGAATGCCTAAATGCCAACATAATGATGAGCATCAATTTTGTAAATGATGTTCACACATGATGACGCAAAGAATGGTATGGGGGGATAAACGTTGCGGAAATCTGTATTTTCGATATCAGGATCGCTATTACTTGTTGGAGTGCTAGCAGCTTGTAATACAACTGCTAAAGAAGGAGCACTTGAATACAACGAACGTACAAGGCCAATCGGATATTATTCAAATGAGAATATAAACAATAATCGGTATAACCAAAATACTGGTAATGCTTATATGATGAATGATAATGATGGTGCGATAACAGAATTTATGGATAGAAACGTTACAAATAACAAAAGGAATATTGCTTATAAAAAAAGTACAAATTATAACAATGCTCCAATGCGTTTTCCAGCAACAGTTAACCGCGAGCCACTTGCAGATCAATCAGGGTATAATTATCATGGGCACTTAAATAACTTGACTACACCAGCAAGGTCATCATATTACACCAATTATGAAGGAAGACTTGCTGAAGATATTTCACGGAAAGCAGAAACTGTCCCGAATGTAAGGGCAGCACGTACGTTAGTTCGTGGAAATGATATTATTGTTGCCTGTGATACAACAGGAAATCAACGAGAAGTTATTAATGATGTCCAACAATCCATCGGTACGCTCGCTAATGGAAAAAAAGTGAAGGTTGTAACAGATACGGGAACACTATCATTAATTCGTCAAATAGATAATGATATCCGAAACGGTGGACCTCGAGAAACAATTAATAAATCAATTAACGATTTGTTTGAAGGTTCATTAAATACACGTACAAGATAAAAAAGTACAAGAGGGTCTGAACTCACAATACATATACTATATATATGTATTGGGTTTTCTGACCCTTTTGTATTGGATAATATGAGGCATATTTGCAATTTAGATTAAAAATTTTATTAAATGGTCAGAATAATATTGTAGCACTTGATTTTAGAGGTGATGATAATGAGACTGTTTAGTAAAATAGCGATAACAAGTATGATTTTATTTATTTTTAGTTTGCTAGCTTCAGTTATAGCTACCGGAAATGATATGAGATTACATTTCATGAATGATAAAAGGAATGCTGAATCGGACGTTTACGAAGTTTCCGGTCCGTTATATATAAAGGTCATTCTTGAAAGAATCTATTTAGATGGTGAAGTAAGTGAAGAAATTGTAAATGAAACGATTTGGTCAATGGAAGACTTTTGGGCGCTATACGCTGACTGGCAACTAGTTGAACAAAATGACGAACAAATTGTTTTTATGCGACATATTGAAGATATTTCCCCTTTATTGAAGGCAAATGGGTATTTCGGTATTAATGATAACGGTGTATTGATGATTTTTGAAGGGAAACCAGCAGGTGGGAGTCGAGTCATTCAATCTTTTTATCAAATTGATATAGGTAAACTCGAAAGTCACCAACATGAGTTATTAAAACGAGGTATTCCTGTTGAATCAAAGGATAAATATAATCAAGTCATTGAGGCGTTTAAGCACTTTCAAGCTAGTGTCCCATAATTGAATATAATAAATGGGTATATTTTCAAGCTGGTTGGCAAACGTTGTCGCTTCTTCTCTAAAATATGTTTTTAACAGTGACTTCAATTAACATATTCTTTCTTGTACAAGATTTTGCTTCATTGTGAATAAAGTATGGTAAAATGATGTACAGCAAAGATGAGGAGAGAGAAAGTTGATTGAATTTATCAAAGGGAGTATTCAATATATAAACCCGGAATATATTGTTATTGAAAATAATGGGATTGGTTATGAGATTCAAACACCAAACCCTTATGTTTTTCACGTACAAAGAGAGGAAACTATCTATACATATCAGTACGTTCGTGAAGATGTTCTAGCTTTATACGGATTTCAAACAAGAGAAGAAAAAGCATTATTTCGTAAACTTTTACAAGTCTCTGGAATTGGTCCAAAAGGAGCACTTGCAATCTTAGCTGCTGGACAGCCAGTGCAGGTTGTCAAAGCAATTGAACAAGAAGATGAAAAATTCTTAGTGAAATTTCCAGGAGTAGGGAAAAAAACTGCTAGACAAATGATTCTTGATTTAAAAGGTAAACTTGAGGACTTAGTAGCAGTGCCAAATTTATTTACTTCAGATGATAGTATAGAAGAACAAGAGAATGGGCCACAGGCGCTACTTGAAGCGATAGAAGCTCTAAAAGTTCTCGGTTATGCAGAAAGAGAAATTAATAAGGTGAAAAAACATTTACTTGAAGAACAGCTTACGACTGATCAGTATATCAAAAAAGCATTACAAAGGCTATTAACGTAGGAGGCTTGAAGCGATGGAGGAGCGCCTTGTTTGTAGTGAAGCAGATATTGATGATGTATCATTAGAGCAGAGTTTACGTCCACAAACTTTAAAGCAGTATATAGGTCAAGAAAAGGTTAAGGAGAACTTAGAAATATTTATTGAAGCAGCAAAGCAGCGTCAAGAAACATTAGATCATGTATTGCTATATGGTCCACCTGGACTGGGGAAAACAACGTTAGCAACGATTATTGCTAACGAGATGAATGTGAACATTAGAACAACTTCAGGGCCTGCAATTGAACGTCCCGGTGATTTAGCAGCGATATTAACATCTTTAGAGCCTGGTGATGTTCTTTTTATTGATGAAATTCATCGTTTGCCAAGGACAATTGAGGAAGTTTTATACCCAGCTATGGAAGATTTTTGTATTGATATAGTAATAGGAAAAGGCGAAAGTTCACGATCTGTTAGACTAGATCTCCCCCCATTTACTCTAGTTGGTGCAACGACGAGAGCGGGTTCATTATCAGCTCCTCTTCGTGATCGGTTCGGTGTTTTGAGTAGATTGGAATATTATAATGAAAAGCAGCTCACCACAATTGTTGAAAGGACTGCTGATATTGTTTCCGTAAATATTGACCTTCAGGCTGCAGTAGAAATAGCAAGGAGATCACGGGGAACACCAAGAATAGCAAACCGCTTACTTAGACGTGTGAGAGATTTTGCTCAAGTACGAGGTGATGGAGATATTACAAATGACAATGCTATTAAGTCCCTAGAATTATTACAAGTTGATCGATTAGGATTAGATCATATTGATCATAAACTATTAAAAGGAATAATAGAAAAATTTCGTGGAGGACCTGTTGGTCTTGAAACAATTGCGGCTACGATAGGGGAAGAAGCACAAACTATTGAAGATGTATATGAACCATATTTATTGCAGATGGGTTTTATACAACGTACTCCTAGGGGAAGAATGGTAACGAACCTCGTTTACGATCATTTCGGTATGGAGGTGCCAAACATTTGACAGGAATACCGAAAGTTGTGATGATAGTGGGTGCGGTAATTTTTATCATTGGATTTTTAATGCAATTTATTTCTTTTGGTAAATTGCCTGGTGATATTGTTATTAAAAAAGGTAACTCGACTATTTATTTCCCGATTGTAACTTCAATTATTCTTAGCGTATTATTAACGCTCATACTTTTTGTCTTAAATCGTCTGAAATAATTAGATTCTTATCAATTTCATAAAATTGAATGAAGCTATTAATAATGTATCAAACGTGAAATAGAGAACAACGCTTATGAGGTGACAGCATTGAAAGTAGACTTATTTGATTTTGATTTACCTGAACAATTAATTGCTCAAACACCGCTTGAGAATCGTGAAGCATCAAGATTAATGGTGTTAGATAAACAAACTGGTGAGATCAACAATCAACAATTTGAAAATATTGTATCCTTTCTCAATGAAGGTGATTGTCTCGTCTTAAATGATACGAAAGTATTACCCGCCCGTTTATTTGGTGAAAAAGAAGATACTGGTGCGAAAATAGAAGTGTTGCTATTAAAGCAACAAAATAACGATGAATGGGAAACATTAGTTAAACCTGCAAAAAGAGTAAAAGAAGGAACCATCATTTTATTCGGCGATGGGCGATTAAAAGCGGAATGCACGCATACTAGTGAACAAGGAGGAAGAACTTTAAAGTTTACGTATGAAGGTATATTTGTAGAAGTGCTAGACGCTTTAGGAGAAATGCCATTACCTCCATATATAAAAGAACAGCTTGAAGATCGTGAGCGCTATCAGACGGTATTCGCACGTGAAATAGGATCAGCTGCTGCTCCTACTGCTGGGCTCCATTTTACTGAGCAAATTTTAACAAAACTCCGTAATAAAGGTGTGCACATTGCTTTTATTACACTTCATGTTGGATTAGGTACTTTTCGACCTGTAAGTGTTGAATCAATTGAAGAGCACGATATGCATGCAGAATATTATCAAATGACAGAGGGTACAGCAAAATTGTTAAATGATGTGCGTAAAAGTGGAGGAAAGATCGTAGCAGTTGGGACAACTTCAACTCGGACGTTAGAAACAATTGCAAGAGACCATCTTGGAAAATTTACCTCTTGTAGTGGTTGGACTAATATATTTATTTTCCCTGGGTACCAATTCAAGGCAATAGATGCAATGTTAACAAATTTTCATTTACCAAAATCTACACTCATTATGCTTGTTAGTGCTTTAGCAGGAAGAGAAAATATATTAAGAGCCTACAACTTGGCAGTTAAAAAAAATTATCGCTTTTTTAGTTTTGGCGATGCAATGTTGATTAAGTAACACTGCAAAAACAACTAAGCATGTTATATAAGAAATACAGAAATACCTTATAGGAAAGGATTAGTATATGACAGCAATTACTTACGAACATATTAAAACTTGCAAACAAACAGGTGCTCGTTTAGGTAGAGTACATACTCCTCATGGCTCATTTGAAACACCTGTATTTATGCCAGTCGGCACGTTAGCAACAGTAAAAACGATGTCCCCTGAGGATTTGAAGGAAATGGGTGCTGGTATCATTCTTAGTAATACATATCATCTGTGGCTACGTCCAGGACATGATATTGTTAAGGAAGCAGGTGGCTTACACCAATTTATGAATTGGGATAGAGCAATATTAACAGATTCAGGAGGCTTTCAAGTATTTAGCTTAAGTGACTTCAGGCGGATTGAAGAAGAAGGTGTCCATTTTCGTCATCATTTGAATGGCGATAAGCTGTTCTTATCACCAGAAAAAGCAATGGAAATTCAAAATGCACTCGGTTCAGATATTATGATGGCTTTTGATGAATGTCCTCCGTACCCTGCTGAATTTGATTATATGAAAAAATCTGTAGAGCGTACGAGCCGTTGGGCAGAGCGTTGTTTAACAGCTCACAATAGACCTCATGATCAAGGGTTGTTTGGAATTGTTCAAGGTGGAGAGTATGAGGAACTCCGTAAACAAAGTGCAGCAGACCTTGTCTCACTAGACTTTCCTGGTTATGCTGTTGGTGGATTATCGGTTGGTGAACCAAAGGATGTTATGAATCGAGTGCTGGAATTTACAACACCGTTATTGCCTACTAATAAACCGCGATATTTAATGGGGGTAGGGTCTCCAGACGCTTTAATAGATGGTGCTATTAGGGGTATTGATATGTTTGATTGTGTGTTACCTACACGCATTGCTCGGAATGGGACCTTGATGACTAGTAAAGGACGTCTCGTAGTGAAAAATGCAAAATATGCTCGAGACTTTAATCCTTTAGATGAACATTGTGATTGCTATACGTGTAAAAATTATTCGCGAGCTTATATTCGACATTTGTTAAAATGTAATGAAACGTTTGGAATTAGATTAACGTCTTATCATAACCTTTATTTTCTGTTAAAATTGATGGAGCAGGTCAGACAAGCGATACGTGAGGATCGTCTTGGAGACTTCCGAGAGGAGTTTTTTGATCGCTACGGTTTCAATAAACCAAATGCCAAACAATTTTAGCTTAGAGGTTTTGTTCATAAGGCATTGACTTTTGAGCATTTACATAAAAGGGGGTGAAAAAATGGAAGGGATTTTAAGTTTCTTGCCCTTGCTGTTAATGTTTGTAATCTTTTACTTCATTCTTATTCGACCACAACAAAAGAGGCAAAAAGCTGTTCAGCAAATGCAAAATGAACTAAAAAAAGGTGATAAAATCATCACAATTGGTGGTTTACACGCAATCGTTGATTCAATTGATGAGAACAAGATAATCCTCAAAGCAGGAGATGGGGCTCGTCTTACATACGATCGTCAAGCTGTTAGAGAATTAGTATCTGAATAACGTATGTAGAGGTTGACTATATTATTGAACTGCTCCCTGTCTAGTAGACAGCGGAAATAATAAAAAGTCACTTAAGCGGCTTTAGCTCTATATTCCATAGGGCTAAGGCCATTTAATCGTTTTTGGTACCTATCGTAATTATAA